>JBCBKF010000133.1:0-7076 GCA_038522255.1 Pseudomonadota bacterium | reverse complement strand
CGAATATAGCCCTGTGCGCCGGCGTAGATCGCCTGCTGTTCATCCTGAGCGCCGCTTACGACGGTGAACATTACAACCGGGAGATCATAGAATTGCGGCGATCCGCGAAATTTGCGGAGCAAGGTGACGCCTGACATGCCAGGCAGGTCTTGATCGAGCAAAAGAAGATCAGGCCGACGCTTATACGCAACCTCCCATGCCTCTTCGCCCGTCGTTACCCAGCCACAAGCGTGGCCGACATCGATTAAAGCTTGTGAAGCAAGTTCGGCAACAAGTTCGTCATCATCGGCTATCAGGATGCGAGCCATGGGCGAAGAGTTCCTATCGTATTGTGCTTTTGTCAGGCTGCCCGATTAGCCGCACCGATATCAAAGGTGGGTTGGCGCACGACTGGTTGGCAATACGTATGTTTAGCGTTGCCGTCGGCGGCCGACCCCTGCACACCGTTCGGCATGATTCGCCCCCCTAAAAGCTCCGCATTCGTACCCACTCAAGGCATCCATAATCTGCGCGATTATGGTGGTTGGGCGGTGCCGGGTGGCGGACGGGTCAAGACCGGCCTGCTGTGGCGATCCGGGCATCACGTGGAGGCAACAGACAGCGATCTGGACGCGTTCGACGCCTTAGGCGTTCGCACCATCATTGACCTTCGCGGCGTGACCGAGCGTTCCCGGTTTCCATGCCGTCGCCACGCAAGCTTTGACGCAGAAATCCTTGCTTATGATGGCGAGACAAGCAATTCTCCTCCCCATATGGGGGACGGAGCGCCGGTCACGATGACGGCCAAGCGTGCGTTTGATCGCATGACCGCCGTCTATACCCGCATGCCGGTAAACCCCGCGATGATCGCGATGTTCTCCCGGTATTTCGAAGCACTCGCCACGCGCGAGGGCGCCAGCCTTGTTCATTGCTTTGCCGGGAAGGACCGCACGGGGGTAGCCGCAAGCCTGCTGCTCCATGTCCTGGGCGTGAGCCGCGATGATGTGATCGCAGAGTTTCTGCGCACCAACGATGCGCCGACCAAACACATCCTCGAGCGTCAGTCGCTGCCGCGCATGCGCGATGTCTATGCAGGTATTGAGGATGAGGCGATCGAAAACCTGATAAACGTGCGTCCTGAATACATCGCCACCTATTTCGGCGAGATCGAACGCGATCACGGATCGATCGATGCCTATCTCGCGCAAACTTTAGGTGTGGATGAGGCAAGGAAAGCTCGCCTCAAAGACATACTGGTGGCGTGACAAGCGGCACGCGCGCACCCATATTCCCGATACGACGACATTCAGACCCAAGAGATTTCCCATGGCGACACACCGCACCAAAATGCTCATCATTGGCTCCGGCCCTGCTGGCTATTCCGCCGCGATCTACGCCGCGCGCGCGATGCTGGAGCCGATTGTGGTTCAAGGGCTTCAGCCCGGCGGCCAGCTGACCATTACCACCGATGTTGAAAACTACCCCGGCTATCGCGAGGTGGTGCAGGGCCCCTGGCTGATGGAAGAGATGAAGGCGCAGGCAGAGCATGTCGGCACGCGCATGATGTATGACATCATCACCGAGGTAGACCTTGAGAACGGCTCGCCGTTCCGTGCTGTGGGCGACAGCGGCGACGAGTATATCGCGGATACCATCGTCATCGCCACCGGCGCGCAGGCCAAGTGGCTGGGTGCTCCGGGCGAACAGGAATTGGGCGGCAAGGGCGTTTCGGCCTGCGCGACCTGCGACGGGTTCTTCTATCGCGGCAAGAAGGTCGCGGTGATCGGCGGTGGCAACACTGCGGTTGAAGAAGCGCTTTATCTTACCAACCACTCCGACGATGTGACGCTGATCCACCGCCGCGATGAATTGCGCGCGGAGAAAATCCTCCAGGATCGCCTCTTCAAATCCGAGAAAACCGGCGTCTTGTGGAACAAGACGGTGGAGAGTTTCGAAGCGGGCGAGGATGGAGCGCTTCATCACCTGGTGCTCAAGGACACGCAGACCGGGGAGACCTCGACGCTTGAAGTGGACGGGGCATTCGTTGCCATCGGGCATGCCCCTGCGACCGAGCTTTTCAAAGGCAAGCTGGCCATGGACGAGGCGGGTTATCTCGACGTTGAGGCCGGCACGCCAAAGACTGCGGTCCCTGGCGTCTTTGCCGCAGGCGACGTGACCGACCACGTCTACCGTCAGGCGGTGACAGCAGCGGGCATGGGCTGCATGGCCGCGCTGGACGGGGAGCGGTTCCTGGCCACGCGCGAAGACGTCGCTGAAGTCGAAGCGGCAGAGGCGGCTGAATAAACAGTTAGGATCAGCGGCGCCGCCGCGCGGCTGCGGTCCGCTATGAAAAGCCCCCGGCAAACACAACCATGGCCGCGTTGAAAATCAGCGCGGTCAGCACCAGGCTGGAAATCGCATACAGGACAAAACGGACAAGCACGCGATTCGCGGTGACCTGAACCAGGCTGTGCGCGATCCGCAAGCCGACATAAATCCAGCCTAGAAATGCGTTCATTCCAACGCCTTGCCCAACATAGGCGAGCACCAGCGCGACCGCGTAAAACACAGTCGGCTGTTCATGCAGGTGATTGTAATTGTCGGCCTTCCAGTTAACCGTTTCGGGCAATTGTTTGCGCAGGCTTTCCCCGTTTGAACCCACCAGCTTGCTTGCGTCGATCCGCGCCGCCTGCATTGCAGGGATCCGCGTCGCGTACATCCAGGTCCAGATGATCATGGTCCAGATCATGAGCGCCACCATCGGCTGAACGATGTGTTTGCCTTCCATGAGAATTTGCGACTGCATGGAAATATCCTCTCTTAAATCGCTGAAGGGTCAGCAAAAAGGGTCGCCGAGGCGAGGCGGATAGCCAACGCAAGCAAGGCCAACGAGCTTACCAGAAACAGCCCAAAGCGGATAGGAACGGTGTTCACATAGATCTGCCACAAGGAGTGCACTATCCGCCCGCCGACATAGATCCAGGCCAGCAACACATCAAAGCCCGTCGGCCCCGTGATCGCCAGCATGATCACGACGGCGTAGAACAAGGTGGGTTGTTCGTGCAGGTGATCGTGGTTGTGCGCGACCCAGTTCGCCTTGTCGGGCAGTATCCCGTTTAGATCGACCCCGCGCCCGCCGGGCTTGCCGCTCAATTTGGACTTATCCTCCAACTTGGCGATCGCGCCAAAGCGGGCGGGGATGATCCAGAACAGGATGATGATTGTCCACAAGATTAGCACCGTTGCTGGTGCCAGCATTTGCGCTTGCATGGTGTCGCCCCTCTCTCGCTTTGCCATCACCTGTGAGAGCGCGAAGCGGTTGTCAATCGCAACCGATATGGCCGCGGCACAATGTTTCAAAAGGTCTTGTGCGCGGGCTTAGCGCGGAGCGCTCAGAACGTGCAGTTGGAAGTAGCCCATTTTCCCGCGCGAGGAGCGAAGGCTGAGCCCGTGCACCGCTGCAACGCGCTCAGCCGCTTCGGGCAGCGCGCTGCGAGTGGCGACATGGAACTTGGCAAGCCAGGCGTGAAGCCCCCGCTCGAGCGGGCCAGGCAGACCGCTAAGATCGCCGAAGTCCACCACATGAAGCTCTCCGCCCGGCGCAAGCTGCGCCGCCGCGTGATCAAGCGCGCCTTCCCAATCGGGTATCATCGAAAGCGAATAGGACAGGATGATCCGCTCAAACCCGTCTTCCCCAAGCAGGTTTTTCGCATCGAAGGAGCAGGCATCGCCCGCGCCCAGAATCGCATCCTCGCCCAGAGCCTTGCGGGCGTTCTTCAGCATCTCTTCCGAGATATCGAGCCCGTAGAGCTTCACGCCCGGCCACGTTTTGGCGGTTTTGGCCATGTTGCGTCCGGTGCCGCAGGCTATCTCCAGCACGCGCATACCGGGGCGAGAATTCAAACCTTCTATGAGAGTGTCGCGTCCGAACAGGTAATACTTGCGCGTCCAGTCATAGATGTGGCGCTGGCCCTTATAGACGCTGTCCATCAGCGCCGCTTGGCCACCCCCGGCAGAGGCTTTCGCGGCCGCCATCAGGCGAGCTCGTAGACGTGCACGCCGCCATAAATCGACGAACGATCGCGCTGGGTGAGATCCGCCGAAGCCTCTTCAAGGTACCGCCACTTCGAAAGGATCGCCTCGTCCAGACGGCCCGGCAGCATGCTCGGCACAGCAGCGGTCCTGAACAGGACGCGCGCGCCAGGGCGCGAGGCGCGGGTGATCCGGCCCCACAGATCATCAAGCTGCGCGTTGTTCATCCAATCCTGTGCGTCGAGCAGCACGAAGCGATCCATGCTTGCTTCCTCCCGCTCGCCGATCCAGTTGACCATGTTGGCGCGCACCACGTCGAGCCGGTCAATCCGTTCGCGCATGATCTCCCAGTTCTTGCGCTGGAGATAGGGCGGCAGGGGTGCGTCCATGTCGCGCGCATAGCCTCTGCCAAAGGCCTGCCAGGCAAAATAATTGTCCTTGATCTCAAAGTCGCAGGCGAGCTTTTCGAGACGCCGTCGCAACACTTCGGCCATGCGTTCATCGCCGGCCAGTTCCACATATTGCGCCGGCGGAATGCCGAGGCCGAACAGCGATGCAGGCTGATCGGTCAGCCAGCGGATGAATTTCTTGTCAAACACCGGTGCGAGCTCGCGTTCGAACACTGCGCGCTGCTCTTCCATAGTTTCCGCGTCGAGCAGTTTCGACAGGTCGATCTTGTAAAGCTTGGCAAACAGGTGGGCGAGGCCGATGAAGTTGCCCAGCAGCCCGCGTTTGTAGAGTCCCTTGGTGAAATAGCTGATCCGGCGGCGGCCCTTGAGGTCGCGCTTTTCCCAATATTTGCGGCTTTCCTCGTCAAGATGCGGGGCGATCATCTCCTTATAGACCGCTTTGTTTTCCTTGTGATCGGCATGGCCAAAGAACCGATGGAAACGCTCATAATTGGGCAGGTGCTTGATCGCGGTGATCTTGAGTTGGCCCAGCGCAACATGCGCGCGGTTGAGATCGACCGCGGTCACATGGGCGGGGTTGGCCGTGAGATATGACAGCGCGTTGCAACTGCCGCTGGCGATGCACATCACGCGGGCTTCTGGATGGATGGCGAGGCCTTCCATATCCACCACCGGATCTTCCCAGATCTGAGCATAGACCAGCCCGTTGAAGGCCAGCGCGAACGCCTTGTCGAGCAGCTTGTCCTTGGTCTTTACATCCTTGCGAACCACGGCATCGGCGATGATGCGCTTGGGCTGAACGGTCATGGGGGAAGGGGCCTTTGTCATTGGGTCAAGCCTTTGTCATATTCCGCTTGCGTGTCGGGCGTATGACGGTTTCCAGAGGATCGCGCACGCTCAGGTATTCGCAGCCAGTGTCCGGGCAAAAGCCACGGGGTCCGCATTGCCGCCGGTCAGCACGATGACGCTTCGCTCATCAAGTTGCACCTTGCCCGCCAGCGCCGCTGCGAGGGCAGCTGCGCCACCCGGCTCCAGCACCAATTGCAGCTTGGCAAAGGCCCAACGCTGTGCCTCGCGCACCTCGTCATCGGTGACTGTCAGGCCGGGCTGCGCGCGCCCGTCGAGCAACTCAAGATTGAGGGGCTTGGTCGCCGTGGGCTGGAGTGCATCGCAGATTGTCTCGGGCGCATCGGGCGCGGCGTTGACGACTGTCCCTTTTGCGAGCGCTTGCCCCACCATGTCCCAGCCTACAGGCTCGACCACGTGGATCGCTGCGTCGGGACAGGCAAGCGCGAGGCCTGCTGCAAGCCCTCCGCCCCCGCAACAGGCGACAATACGTGACGGCCCTCCCGCAATCTGGCTGGTCAGTTCGATCCCCGCGCTTCCCTGGCCTTCTATCACCCAGGGGTCGCCAAAGGCATGGACCAGAACGCCGCCATGCTCCTCGATCAGCGCGGCGGCGACCTCATCGCGGTCTTCGCCTGGGCGTTCATACAGCACGACTTTGGCACCAAGCGCCCTTGTGTTGGCAAGTTTAACTTCAGGAGCATTCCTTGGCATCACGATGGTGGCGGCGATCCCAAGTCGCCGTGCGGCCCAGGCAATGCCTTGCGCGTGATTGCCCGAGGAAACGGCGACTACACCCGCTTCGCGTTCCGTTAGGGTGAGGTTGGACAATCGCCACCACGCACCCCTGATCTTGAATGCGCCGACCGGCTGCAAGTTCTCTGCCTTGACGAAGCAGGATACGCCGCTGATCTTGACGGGCAATAGCGGTGTCATGCGCAGGATCATGGACACCGCGCGCGCTGCTTCGATCGTTCCGTGATGGGAAGGTATGCGGATCATTTGTCCGCCTTAGCGCTTTGCCCTAGGGGACGCGCAAGATTCGAATTGGAAAGGTGGCTGATATGTCGAAAGTGCTGGTGATTGGGGCCGGGGGCGTGAGTTCTGTCTGCGTCCACAAGATGGCGTTCAATCCGGCCATTTTCGCCGAAATCCACCTCGCCAGCCGGACCAGGGCCAAGTGCGATGCGATTGCCGCCAGCGTGAAAGAACGCACCGGCATCGACGTGCCGACCTATGAGATTGACGCTGAGGAAGTCCCCGCAATGGTCAATCTCATCCGCCAGATCGGCGCGACGCATGTGGTAAACCTTGCACTGCCGTATCAGGATCTGCCGATCATGGACGCCTGTCTTGAAGCGGGCGCGCACTACCTCGACACCGCCAATTACGAGCCCAAGGACGAGGCCAAGTTCGAATACAAATGGCAATGGGCCTACCACGAACGGTTCAAGGAGGCCGGGCTGATGGCGCTTCTGGGCAGCGGATTTGACCCCGGCGTCACCTCCGTCTTCACGATGTGGCTCAAGAAGCACAAGCTGAAGACCATCCGCACACTGGACATCCTCGATTGCAATGGCGGCGATCACGGGCAGGCCTTTGCGACCAATTTCAATCCGGAAATCAACATCCGCGAAGTCACCGCTCCTGCCCGCCACTGGGAGAACGGAGACTGGGTCGAAACCCCGGCGATGCAGGTCAAAACCGAGTTCGATTTCGAAGCTGTGGGCGTGCGCCAAGCCTACATGATGTATCACGAAGAGCTTGAGAGCATCACCAAGTTCAACCCCGAGATCGAGCGCGCGCGCT
>JBCBKF010000132.1:0-7078 GCA_038522255.1 Pseudomonadota bacterium | reverse complement strand
ATCAGGCTCTGGCTTCTTTTGTTTGCGCTGGCAATTGGCCTCACCGCGCCCGCGCACGCCGATCCCGGCGATGTCGATGCGGCGGCGCGCGGAGTTGTGCGCGTGGTCCTGATCGACACGCAAGGGCCCGACGGCGAAGAAACGGTTACGCCCATCAGCCATGGCAGCGGCTTTGCTGTCACGACCACGCAGATCGTCACCAACGCGCATGTCATCCGCGAGGCTCTGCAAGACGATACGCTGCGCATCGGCGTGGTCCCATCAGAAAGCGCAGGAGAGGCTGGCAGCGGTGCGTTTGCCCGCGCCATCGCGGTGAGTCCGCGCAACGACCTTGCCCTGCTTGAGATTGCGGAGGATGGCTTAAGCCTGCCGCCACTCACGATTGCGGGCGTCATCAGCGGGGATATGGGTGAGGTTTCCGCAGTCGGCTACCCTATGAATGTCGATCTGGCGCAAGGGCTCGACATCAAGGACATTTTCGAAGCGCAGCCGCCGGTCAAAAGCCGGGGCTTTCTTTCGGGCCAGCGCCCCAGCCGCCAGTTTGATACCGTGCTTCACACCGCACCGATCGCCCGCGGCAATTCGGGCGGGCCGCTGCTGGATTCGTGCGGGCGGGTCGTAGGAGTGAACTCGTTTGGTGCCGATTCCGATGGATCGGACGCCGAGTTCTACTTTGCGGTCTCGCTGCGCGAGCTTCTGCCCTTCCTGCGCGACAACGGGATCGAACCGATCACCAACGCCTTGCCCTGCCGCTCAATCGATGAACTGAACGCAGCCGAGCTTGCGCGGTTCGAAGCGCAGCGCGCCGAGGCACGCGAGCGGATAGCCGCGCGCGAGGCCCGCCTGCGCGAGTCCCGCGAAGATGCGCGGCTGCAGGCGCTGCTGGAGATTTCCGAAGCGCGCGACAATGCGCTTGCGCTGGCATTGGTGTTGCTGCTGGTCGGCAGTCTTGCAGCCTGGGTCGCAGCGCGTCTGCGCCGCCGTGCAACAGCGAATGCGAGCAATGAAGGCTCATCCCCTCAATCTTCAATCCCGCAAGGACCCGAGCCGCGTGTGATCGTCGCTGCGGGCCTATCGGGTGCATGCTTTATCGCCATGGCGTTGGTTTGGGTGACGCGCCCCGGCTTTTCCGAGCTGGAGGATCGTGTCGCCGCGCTGTTGGGCGATATGCCGGACGAAGCGCCGGAGGAGGCCCAGCCCCCTTCGCTTGCTGGTGACGGCACGTTGATTTGCACTTTCGCACCTGAGCGCAGCCGCGTTACCGGCGCGCGCACGGATGATGTCGAATTCGATTGGGCCGCTGATGGCTGCGTTAATGGGCGCACGCAATACGGGCTTGTAAATGGCATATGGACCCGCGCCTTTGTCCCCGATGACGAAGCCGCCGTGTCGATCAACACCTATGATCCGCAAAGCCGCACATTCCGGACCGATCGCTATCTCCTGGGCCGGGCCGCGATGGAGAACGCACGCGAAATACGCAGCGCCTACACGCCGCCTGCATGCGGGGTGACGGATGCAGCGCGCGTATTGGGCGAACAGCAATCCGCGATCCTCGCCGCTCTTCCCGCGCGCCCGAATGAGCGCTTGGTCTATTCGTGCGAAGCAGCGACGTCGGGTCCGCAAAATCCGCAATAGTTTCAAAGAGCCTTGTCCGAATCGGCTGCGCGCCTCTACTTGTAAGTCGTTCACGCATTACCGGGGGCTCCGCATGTTTCGCAGACTGGTGTTGTTTTTGCTCGTTTGTGCGTTGCCTGCGCAAGTCCTGCATGCAGAACAGCAGGATATCGAGCTCGCCAAACGCGGCGTTGTTCGGATCGTCCTGGCAGAGCGCGGAAACCCGGAGCCCCTCGGCTTTGGCACCGGCTTTGCAATTTCGAACCGGAAAATCGTGACCAATTGGCACGTTATCGAGGCGATCAGAAACCCGCGTTTGCGGGGTCGTCTTGGAATTTTTATCGTGCCCTCCGAAGGCGATGACACGGCCCAGGTCAAGCTGCTCAAAGCCGATCCGCGGCGCGATCTCGCTTTGCTGCAAACGCCCGAGAAATTCACTCTGCCACGCCTGACTATCCTTGATCAAAGCGATGTGCTGGGCAAGGAGGTTGTTGCCATTGGCTATCCCATCACCAACGATATGGCGCTGGCCGGCAATATCAACGCGCTGCTCAAACGGCTGCTAAGTTCAACCCCGCCAGTGCCCACCGATGGGAAGATCGGTTCCAAACAGGTGAACGCCGCCGGATACGATGTCTGGTCGCACAGTGCCACGATCTCGCCCGGCAATTCGGGCGGACCGCTGGTCGATGCTTGCGGGCGTGTTGTCGGGGTCAATACCTTTATCTCCTCCCCCGATCTGCCGGGCCAGCTCAATTACTCAGTGACCACCGCTGAATTGCTGGAATTTCTTGGCGAATACCGGAATGAGGCCACCTCCATCTCCGCCTTCCCGTGCCGTCCGCGCGCTCAAGTCAACGCCGCGCGCGAGGCCTATCTGGAAGAGGAACTGGCCGAGGCTTCGCAGCGCAAGGCGAGCTATGAAGCGAGCCGCACGCGCCTGATCGAAGAGGCCGAGGCGGGTGTCTCATCGCAAAAGACGGGGCTTGTCCTTGTGGCAGTTGTGCTGATGGCAGCGGGCCTTGGCGCAGGGGCATATGCGGCCACGCAAGCACAGGCCGGCGGCGCGCGTGGCTCTCGAAAGCGCGGGCGTGCTCGGCGCAAGAAAGGCACCGGCGGCGGCAATTCCACCGCGATGATCGCAGGGGGCGGGGGCGTGGTGGCGATTGCCGCTGGATTGGTGACACTGGCACTGTTGCCGAGCGAACAAGACGCCAAGGATGCGGTCGATACCGAGTTAGAACAGCTGGAAGCGGATTTCGCGGCAGGTCCCGGTGGCCTTCGCGAAGGCAATCTGCGCTGTGTGCTGAACGAGGAACTCAGCGTGATCCGTGGCGCGCCTGATCGCGAGGTGACCTTCGAGTACCGCGACGAAGGCTGCCATGGTGAGACGCAATACGCCAGCAAGGACGGAGCCTGGGCGCGCGTCTTCGTCCCGCGCGAGGATAACAAGGCGCGCGTGGCGGTCATCGATCCCGCTCTTGGCGAATATCGCAACGAGATTTTCATGCTGGGCCGCGGCGAATGGGCGCAAGTGCGCGAGCAGCAGATGGAGAGCCCCGCCCCTTCCTGCGGCGCTCAATCAGGGCCCGAGACCGTCGCGCGCATCCAGAACCCGGTGCTCGACATGCTGCCGGAGGAACCGAATGAAGAATGGATTTACACCTGCAGCAATGAGTGACGGGTCGGCGACCGGATTGAGCGTGCCACCTGCGACACCTCTGCCCCCGCCGAACCTAACCCTAACGCCTCACACAGCCAGCAGAGGGCTGTTACACTGACCTTCAGGCAGCCAGAGCCTCACCCGACAGCGTAATCCGGTGCATTTCGCGGTAGTGGCCGGCGTAATCGTTGATCGCGTTGTGCCAGCTCGTGCGGTTGTCCCAGATCGCAATCGTGCCGGGTTTCCATTGCAGGCGGCACTGATTGTCCTCGGTCAGCGCTGCTGCAAACAGTTCTTCGAGCAGGGGCTGGCTTTCCTCTGTGCTCTGACCAACGAAATTGATCGTGAAGGCTCGGTTGACATAGAGCAGTTTGCGCCCCGTTTGCGGATGGCGGATCACCACCGGATGCACTGCGCCTGTCTCCAGGTCCTGCCCGCGCAAGCTCCTGCCCTGATCGGTCTGCGCGTAAATCCCGTCCGCCCTGTAGACATGGTCTGCGGTGTGGAACGCTTCGAGCCCCTCGATCCGGGCCTTAAGGTCATCGGAAAGCGCATCATAGGCAGCGCCCATATGCGCCCACATCGTATCGCCTCCGCTGGGCGGCAATTCGCGTGCGACAAGCACCGATCCCATGGCCGGAATCTGGTCATAGGAATGATCGGTGTGCCAGGCCCCGCCGATATTGACCTGCTGATCTGGCTCTTTCTTCACGATAGCGATCTCGGCATAGTCTTCGGTGAGCGGGAAATAATTGTTGATGTCGATCCCGCCCCAGCGACGGCCGAAATTGATATGGTCTTCCTTGGAAAAGGTTTGATCGCGAAACACCGCGACGCCGTGTTCGTAAATGGCGTGCTTGATTTCCTGCAGCTGCGCATCGCTGCAATTTGCGAGCATCACACCGGCAATCTCTACCCCGCATTTGGGGGCCATGGCCGTCAGTTCCATTGTTCTCTCCCGTTGGTATTGCGCCTTTTCCGACGATTAGCCTAACTACATTGCGCGCTGTGTCCAGAGCGCGGCTTGCATCCGGCAAACCCCGGTGCTAGGCGCGCAGCCGCCTTGCAGCAGGGCGGCTTTGTTACGCCCCCACCTCGCCGAGGCGACAGACACTTTTACCGCTTCCCTTAGAAGGATGTATGAGCGCGTGGATATTTCCGCCGGTATTCAGGCCAGCCTAGCAGGACGCTACGCATCGGCTTTGTTTGAGCTTGCCAGCGAAAACGGGACCGTCACGGCTGTTGAGACCGATCTTGAAACGCTGGGCGCGGCTCTGGCCGAATCGGATGATTTGACCAGCGTCACCACCAATCCCGAACTCACGCGCGCTGCGCAGGGCCAGGCTGTGGCAGGTGTTGCGAACCATCTAGGCCTTTCACAGCTGACCACCAATTTTCTCGGCGTGCTGGCAGCCAATCGGCGGTTGTCAGCGCTGCCTGGCATGATCGCTGCGTTCAAGACCATCGCTGCCGCGCAGCGCGGCGAGGTGACCGCTACTGTCACCAGCGCCCACCCGCTCAGCGCTGCGCAGATCGACACGCTTAAGACCAAGCTGACAGCGCGTGAAGGGCGCACCGTCATGCTCACCGCTGATGTGGACCCCGACCTGCTCGGCGGTCTTGTCGTTACCATCGGTTCGCAGCGCATTGATGCCTCGATCCGCACCCGTCTCAACTCGCTTGCCCAGGCCATGAAGGCCTAAAGGACTAAGAAACATGGAAATCCGCGCCGCAGAAATCTCCAAGGTCATCAAGGACCAGATCGCCAATTTCGGCACCGAAGCTGAAGTCAGCGAAGTTGGCACCGTGCTCAGCGTGGGCGACGGTATTGCCCGCATTCACGGCCTCGACAAGGTTCAGGCCGGCGAAATGGTCGAATTTGCCAACGGCGTTCAGGGCATGGCTCTCAACCTTGAAGCGGACAATGTCGGCGTCGTGATCTTCGGCTCGGATGCTGAGATCAAGGAAGGCGACGTGGTCAAGCGGACCGAGACCATCGTCGACGTGCCGGTGGGCAAGGCTCTTTTAGGCCGCGTGGTGGACGCTCTGGGCAATCCGATTGATGGCAAGGGCCCGATCGAGACGACCGAACGTCGTCGCGTGGAAGTGAAGGCGCCCGGCATCATCCCGCGCGAATCGGTCAGCGAGCCAGTGCAAACAGGCCTCAAAGCGATCGACGCTCTGGTTCCGGTGGGCCGGGGCCAGCGCGAACTGATCATCGGTGACCGTCAGACCGGCAAGACCGCGGTGGCCATCGACACCTTCATCAACCAGAAGGGCCCGAACGAAAGCGATGATGAGAGCAAGAAGCTCTACTGCGTCTATGTCGCTGTCGGCCAGAAGCGCTCCACGGTCGCGCAGATCGTCAAACAGCTCGAAGAAAACGGCGCGATGGAATATTCCATTGTCGTTGCCGCGACCGCTTCGGAGCCTGCCCCGCTGCAATATCTCGCGCCCTATACCGGCTGCGCCATGGGCGAATTCTTCCGCGACAACGGAATGCACGCGGTTATCGTGTACGATGACCTCTCCAAGCAGGCTGTCGCTTACCGTCAGATGTCACTACTGCTGCGTCGTCCGCCGGGCCGCGAAGCCTATCCGGGCGACGTATTCTATCTCCACAGCCGCCTGCTTGAGCGCGCCGCGAAGATGAACGAAGACAATGGCCATGGCTCATTGACCGCGCTGCCAATCATCGAAACGCAGGCCGGTGACGTCTCGGCCTATATCCCGACCAACGTGATCTCGATCACCGATGGCCAGATCTTCCTTGAAACCGACCTGTTCTTCCAGGGCGTACGCCCGGCGATCAATGTGGGTCTCTCGGTCAGTCGCGTGGGCGGTGCCGCTCAGACCAAGGCGATGAAAAAGGTCTCGGGCTCGATGAAGCTGGACCTTGCGCAATACCGCGAAATGGCGGCGTTCGCACAGTTCGGCTCGGACCTCGACGCCTCGACGCAAAAGCTGCTCAATCGCGGTGCGCGCCTGACAGAGCTATTGAAGCAGAAGCAATTCTCGCCGATGCCGTTTGAAGAGCAGACGATCTCGATCTTTGCCGGCACGAACGGCTATATCGACAGCATCGAGGTGGCGCGCGTGGGCGAATATGAAGAGCAGATGCTCGCCTATTTCCGCTCAAACCAAGCGGACATCCTCGACGATATTCGCGAAACCAAGAAATTCGACGGCGACATCAAGGACCGCACCGTCGCGGCGCTCGATGCGTTTGCCAAGCAGTTCGCGTAAGGACACCGCGCAGTGCCCTCATTGAAGGAACTCAAAGGTCGGATCAACTCGGTCAAATCGACCCAGAAGATCACCAAGGCCAAACAGATGGTCGCTGCGGCCAAGCTGCGCCGTGCGCAGGCGGCTGCTGAAGCCGCGCGCCCCTATCAGGAGCGTCTGGCGGCGGTCATGGCCAGTCTTGCAAGCAAGGTGAGCGGAGACGGCGCGCCCAAGCTGCTGAGCGGTACCGGCTCAGACGCCAAGCACCTCATCATCGTGATCAACACCGACAAGGGCCTCTGCGGCGCTCTCAACTCAAATCTCGTCAAGGCGGCGAAGGCCAAGGCGCAGGAGTTGATTGCGGCGGGCAAACAGGTCGAATTCTACCTCGTCGGCAAAAAGGGCCGCGCGCCCCTCGCCCGCGATTTCGCAGACAAGATCGGCAAGCATTTCGACA
The DNA here is from genome assembly GCA_038522255.1 of Pseudomonadota bacterium. GTDB lineage: Bacteria > Pseudomonadota > Alphaproteobacteria > Sphingomonadales > Sphingomonadaceae > Erythrobacter. The sequence continues at coordinate 116 of JBCBKF010000132.1, read as the reverse complement.
CGAGCTCGGTCAAGACGCCGGGTTTTGAAGAGGCTGACGGCATCGCCAGCGAATTGCTCGCCATGTTTGACAAGGGCGAGTTCGACATCGCGCATCTGGTCTATCCGACCTTCAAG
>JBCBKF010000131.1:0-7084 GCA_038522255.1 Pseudomonadota bacterium | reverse complement strand
TCACCCAGCCGCCGCCGCGTTTTTCGGAAGCCAGCCTCGTCAAGCGGCTTGAGGAGCTGGGCATTGGCCGCCCCTCAACCTACGCCTCGACCATTCAGACGCTGCGCGATCGCGCCTATGTGCGGGTGGAATCCAAGCGTTTCTTTGCCGAGGAATCGGGCCGTCTCCTCACGGCCTTCCTCGAACGCTTCTTCCCCAATTACGTCGCCTATGATTTTACGGCGGGCATGGAGGATGAGCTCGACATCGTCTCGGACGGACGCGAGAACTACAAGGAATTGCTCGCGAAATTCTGGCGCGACTTCAAGCCCAAGACCGAAGAGGTGATGGAGAAGCTGCCGTCCGAAGTCACCGAGGTGCTCGACGAATACCTCTCCGACTTCCTCTTCCCAGAGCGCGAGGATGGCAAGGATCCGCGCCATTGCCCCTTATGCGAGCAGGAAGGGCGCGCCGATGGAAGGTTGAGCCTTCGCGGGGGCCGCTTCGGCGCGTTTGTCGCCTGCCAGAACTATCCCGAATGCAAATACACCCGCCGCTTTGCGCAGCCCGGCGCGGATGGTTCGGACCCTGCCGAAGACGGGCTGATGGGCACCCACCCCGAAACGGGCGCGGAAATCCACCGCAAATCCGGCCGCTTTGGTCCCTATGTCGAGATGGAGGGCGAGGAGAAGAAAATCCGCGCTTCGATCCCCAAGGACCTTGATGACTTCAATCTCGATTGGGCGGTCAAGCTGCTCGACCTGCCGCGCATCATTGGCGGGCATCCGGAAACGGGCAAGGAGATCGAAGCCGCTATCGGCCGCTATGGTCCCTATCTGCGTCACGATGGCAAATATGCCAAGCTGACCTCAACGCTCGAAGTGTTCGAAACGGGCATGAACCAGGCGGTCGTGCTGTTGGCAGAGGCGGCCAACCGCAAGGGCGGCGGGCGCACCAAGGCAGAACCCATCAAGACGCTGGGCGAGCATCCGACAAGCGGCGGCGAGATGAAGGTCATGCCCGGGCGCTATGGCCCCTATGTCACCGATGGCAGCACCAACGCGACTATTCCGAAGGATGTGAAGCCCGAAGATGTGACGGCGGAGCAGGCGGTCGCTCTGATAGACGAACGCGCCGCCAAGCGGCCGGCCAAGAAGAAGACCCGCAAGAAGGCTCCGGCCAAGAAAACGGCCAAAAAGAAAGCACCGGCCAAGAAATCGGCCGCCAAAGCAGCTGCGAAGAAACCGGCTGCCAAGAAGCGGGCCACCAAGCCCAAGGCCGACGCCAAGGCGGCAGCGAGCCCAGCGGATCAAGGCTGACAAAAAATTAGACACGCGGCGCGGTGTCAGACGGCCTGTTGGTAAATCCTTTAGTATTGTCTCTTAGGTGTCGGCAAAGACCAAGGGCAGCGCCGTGATTGAAATCGAAGTTCAAAACGAAACCCACCAAACTCAGGACCGTATCCGCTTTGCCGCGGTGCCCCGGATCGGTGAGGGCATCCGCCTGCGTGAGCCGGACGGCATCTGGGCAAGCTATGATGTGCTGGATGTGTGGTATCAAAAGGCTGAATTCGGAGATGTCTGGATGCCTTATCTCCACGTTCGGGTGACGCCGGGCGAGCTTGATGGCGCGGACGAATTCGGGCCGGACAAGACCGCTCTGTATGACGAAAACGGCGAATTTGCATCGATCGGCGGGGAGGCGGAACCATTCAAAATCTGATCAAACGCACGAACGGCCCCAAGACCGACGGGGCACGCAAAGGCGACGCGGGCGCCGATGGTGCGAAGGGGCAATCGCTCGCCGAAAGTTTGACCGAGGGGCCTGATGGCGCGGTGGAGGTTGAAGCGCCCGATGACGCGCGCGAAGCCCTGGGCGCGCCGCCGCCGCACAGCGCGAGCGATCAGGACGAGGCCGACGCGATTGTCGCCGCGGCCAAGGCGATTCGCGACCGATACGGGGCGGACGAACCCCACGCGGCGAGCGCCAAGGTCTGCCTGATCGTCGATGACAGCCGCGTGATCCGCAAGGTCTCAGCCAAGATCGCCAAGTCACTGGGCTATGTGCCCCTCGAAGCGCAGGATGGCGAAGAAGCGCTTGCCCGCTGCAACAAGGCGATGCCCGCTTTGGTTCTGACAGACTGGAACATGCCTGAGATGAACGGGATCGAGTTCGTGCGCCGCCTGCGTGCTATCCCGACACCCAAGGAGCCCATCGTGGTCTTCTGCACCTCCAACGGCGAGGCCAAGGACATCCACGAAGGCATCGGAGCCGGTGCGGACGACTACATCGTCAAGCCGTTCGACGAAGCGGCGCTCAGAGCGAAGCTGGAAAAGCTGGGCGGCGACTAGGCGTCTTCGCTCTGGCGCCTAATTGGCAGCCTCAGCGGTGCGCTGGTCGAGATAATCGCCGACGATCCGGGCCAGTTCTTCAGGCTGTTCGGGCAGCAGAGCGTGGCCGGCATCCTTGACCTCGACATAGGTGACCTGATCGCCCAACTCTTGCTTCAAGGCTTGCCCGGCAAGTTCGCGCGGGGCGATGAAGTCCTGTTCGGGCTGGACCAGCAGGAAGGGCACGCCGCCTGCGCGCTTGAACTCGTCTGAGGCCACAGACAGCGCTGCATTGGCCTGTGCCATCGCAAGCGCGGGATGCCATCCTTCGAGCCAGACCGACGGGTCATTTCCTTTGGCGAAGAACGCACACGCGATCGCCGTCAGCCGTTCCTCATCGCTCGATGAGGGATTGAACGAGCCCAGCAGGCAGTCGCGCTGTTCTTTCGACAGTTCAAAGTCGCCGCCCGCTGCCAACAATACGAGCGCTTCCACGCGGTCAGGCCGCGTCGCGCTGAAATATCGCGAAAGCCGGTTGCCAAAGGCGTGCCCGACCAGACTGACCTTTGGGATCCCGAAAGCGTCGATCACTTTAAGCATATCGCCTGAGAGCAATTCCATGGTCGTGCTCTTGGCGTTGAGCGTGCCGGTGCTTTGCCCGATACCGCGCGGCTGGATCAGAAGCACGCCAAAGCCGCGCCGCGCAAGGTCCTGCGCGAGCGATGATCCGAACACTGGCAGGAAATCCTCCACCCCCCGTCCAAGCGAAGGGACCAGCGCCACCCAGCGATCGGGGCGTCCGCCTTCCGGCCCCAAAATTCGCACATGGCTGACCGGACCATCATCCTGATTGACATAGACATGATCCATAATGAGGGCAGGAGCCTCCGACTGAGACCAGGCCGGAGCGGCGATCATCAGGGTAAGGGTAGCAAGAAGCTTTGCGAGCTTTGAAATGAGGCGGTGCATGGACACTGCTTGCATCGATCTTCCTCCAAAGTCGAGGCCACAGGCATGCGCAATAGCACTGGCGTGGGCGCGCTGAGAGCGAAGCTGGAGAAGTTGACGCGGGGTGAGGGCGCCTTTCGCTGTCACGGCTTTTCCTGTGCTCAACCCGATTGCGATGGATGACCAGGATGGCTAGTCTCTCGCAATGTCTTTTCTTCTTGCGACTGCCGCCGCTCTCGCGCTTCCGAGCGCTAATGAAAAAACTGCGCAGCATCTTGCTCGTCGGCTCGACTTCGACTCCGAGGAGCAGACAGGGGCAGCGCGAGTCACTTTGTGGATTGATGACCGCGGAAAGGTTTTGGATTGCCAATTAGTACAATTCGCTGGCGAGGAAGACTTTGCAAAGCGAATGTGTGAGGACGTTGTCGGCGCGCGCTTCTCAGCAGCTAAGGCGAGCGAAGGCATCGATGTGCACTCTATGTTTACGACTGTGCTTGGCGGGTCTGGTAACGGGCATCGATCAGGGACGATGATGAACTGGCTCAGTGGACGTTCGGCTGCGGCGGACGCCGTTATTCAGGTGTCGCAGATGCCTCCAAACCTCGCTTGGCGCAAGCAGATCGAAGTGGTGGCTTTGATCGGATCTGATGGCGTTGTGTCACAGTGCGAGAGTGTTGGATATGCAATGGCAGACTGGACGCGGATCGCCTGCGAGCAGCTAAAACTGACGAATTTTGAGATGCGTCATTCGCGCAAAGGAGAGGCTATCCCGTATGTGCGCAATTTGATCGTGAAGTTCGAAGCTGCCGAATAGCCAAGCTGGAGAAGCTGACGCGGGGTGAGGTCGTCGCCTTGGCTAGAAAGTTGGTGGCCATTGCCCTCTGGCGCGCTTAGGTCCCCCGCATGAGCAAAGAACACTTTGAACGGCACAAGCAGCCGTGGAACGCAGAAGAAGCGGGTCGGCTGCGCCTGCTCGCCTCCAAAGGGCAGGGCCTCAAACAAATCGCCAAAGCTCTGAACCGCAGCGAGGATTCAACCAAAACCTTCGCCAAACAGCAAAAGATCAAGATCGCCAAGAAGCGGTAAGTAGTTGGGCGAGCGCAAGTCCGATATTCGGATCAAGCTTCACTGCCGCCTACGGCTTAAGTTGGTAGGTGTGAGCGGACTGGCTGGTTTTCGTCGAATATGCAGCTTATCTCGACCACGAGTTTTGATTTGGAGTTGCCGCAGTGTCAGGAACGGTCATTGCAGTAGCCAGGGATGGTGAACACAATTTCTCGAAGAAGCTTGTTCCCGAAATCGAGATTATCACAGGTTTGGGTGTTGATGGTGACGCTCATCTAGGCAAACAGGTGAAGCACCGTTCACGCGTTAAGGCCGATCCAACCCAACCTAATCTTCGCCAAGTCCATCTAATCCACTCTGAGCTTTTCGGCGAAGTTGCCGAAAAAGGTTTTTCGGTAAAGCCAGCGGACCTTGGCGAGAACATCACCACCGAGGGAGTGGATCTTTTAGGCCTTCCTCGTCATTCGGTCCTTGAGATTGGTGAAGATGTGCGTCTGGAAGTGACCGGTCTCCGGAACCCCTGCGCACAGATAGAAAATTTCCAGAAAGGCCTGCTGTCAGCTGTGCTCGACAAAGGTCCAAACGGCGAGTTGATTCGAAAATCAGGGATCATGACAGTGGTGCTGAATGGCGGTCGTGTTCGTCCGGGTGACCACATCCACGTTAGGCTGCTTGATCAGCCTTTTCTGCCACTTGAACGTGTGTAAGAGCTAAGTCCGCCTTCGGGGTCTTCGAATGCGGCGATTAACATCCGAAATTAGGGTCGTAAGCCGAATGTCAGCTTTCAAGTCGGATCGTGAGCAATCGGGCCATTCACTTACGAGGTTTGAGCAACCATCACTTCACCCAATCCAGCCCCATTTCCTCAAACACTTCCTTGTCCTCGCTCCAGCCTTCGGACAGTTTTACGTGCAGGAACAGGTGGACCTTCACGCCCAGGACTTCGGCCAGCTCCAGCCTCGCCGCTTCGCCGATGGATTTGATCTTGCTGCCACCTTTGCCCAGCACGATGGGGCGCTGAGTTTCGCGCGCGACGACGATTTGCTGGTGGATTTCAAGGCTGCCATCGGGCCGGTGCTGATAGAGCTCGGGGCGCACGGCGGTGTCGTAGGGCAGCTCTTCATGGAGTTGCGCGTAGAGCTGTTCGCGTGTGATTTCGGCGGCGAGCAGGCGTTCTGAGGCATCGGAGACCTGGTCTTCCGGGTACATCCACACGCCCTCGGGCATCATCGCGGCGAGCGCTTGCTTCATCTCGCTCACGCCTTCGCCGTTGAGGGCGGAAACGAAGAAGATTTCCTCAAACGTGACCCTTGCGTTCAGCTCTTGAGCGAGAGCCAGAAGCGGCTCTTTCTTGGCTTTGTCGACCTTGTTGAGGACGAGCACCTTGCGCTCCGAACGATGCTCGAGCGCCTCAAGGATCGGCTCCAGTTCGTGCCGCCGCTGCTTGATGGGATCGACGATCAGCAGGATCGCATCGGCGCTGTCGGTCCCCTCCCATGCAGCGCTCACCATGGCGCGGTCGAGCCGGCGTTTGGGCGCGAAGATGCCGGGCGTATCGACCAGGATCATCTGCACCTGATCAAGCAGCGCAATCCCCAACATTCGCGCGCGAGTGGTCTGCGCTTTGGCGCTGGTGATCGCGACCTTCTGGCCGACAAGCTGGTTCACCAATGTCGACTTGCCTGCATTGGGCGCACCGATCACCGCGACAACGCCGCATTTTTGTTGTGTCATTGCATGACCTCCTCGCCGCGTTTCCTTCCCTTGGAACAAGTCCGGGGTACGGAGCGGCTGCGGGCGGCCGGTCGGCTTTGCGCAACCTGACAGTTGCGATTGGTTTGATTGTTGCTCACCCGAATTCCTCCAGAAACGCCTCTGCGGCGCGTTTTTCCGCTTCGCTCTTGCTGCTGGCCTCCCCGCGCGCAGAGCCGAGCGATGGGATCGTTACCTCAACGGTAAAGCGCATCGCGTGGTCCGGACCGCTGCGCTCAACGACCGTGTAGGCGGGCATGGCGCGCTTGTTATGCGCGGCCCATTCCTGCAGCGCGCTTTTGGGATGCTTGGCCTTGCCCGCATTTCCGGCAAGCTCCTTGGCCCACAAGTCATAGACGATATCGCGCGCCCGGTCATAGCCATGCTCGAGGAAACACGCCCCGATCAGCGCTTCCATCACATCGCCCAGAATGTTGTCGCTGTCCGCCCCTCCATCTTCGCGCGCCTGTTTGCCCAGGCGAATGTGATCGGGAAGACCGATGGCCCGCGCAATGCGCGCGCAGGTCGCCCCACTGACCAGCGCGTTCAACCGCTGCGAGAGCTGTCCTTCAGCCGCATCGCCTGCGCGGTAGAGCCAGCTCGCCACCGCCAGCCCCAACACGCGGTCGCCCAGGAATTCGAGGCGCTGATAGTCCCCGGCACTCTCCTGTCCGGATTTGGCGGATAGGCTTCCGTTGAAACTTCCGTGGGTGAGCGCTCGCAGCCACCGCGCTTCGTCGAGCACCGCGAAACCGTGCATATGCAGCCATTCGCGCGTTGCATCGGGCAAGGTATTGGACAGAATTTCGGGGAGGGTGCCTCTCTCAGCGTTCACAGGCCGGTTCCGATCCGGTCCCAGCGCGCAGCGGTGAACCAGGTCCACGGCTTGATCCATTCCGCGCTGCCATCGGTTGACCAGATGACGAATTCCGCCCGGCCCACCAGATAGACCTGCGGTACCAGCCCGACGCCCAGGCCCACCTGTGCGGGTGATCGGCTATCCGCGCTCT
>JBCBKF010000130.1:0-7183 GCA_038522255.1 Pseudomonadota bacterium | reverse complement strand
AAGGGCAAGTGTCACAGCTTTCATCATTTCTCTCCTCATGCGAGCGACCGCCCAGCCTTCGACCGCGGGGTTAAGGGGATCGGTCGAAGCGGGGAAACCAAGCGGTCTCTCGACTAAGGAAATACGGCTTTGCGCTGTGTTGATCACGCGGACTTCGATTGCGCGCGTCAAATGTCCGACCGAAAAACAGCGGGTTGGATCAAGGTTGCAAAAGGCCCGACAAACGGCCCGTTTCACTCGACGACGGTTTACGCCATACTGACATCTATGTTCTTCGCGCTTGCCATCATCGCTGTCCTGGGGGTCTGCAACTTTGCGATCCATCGCGCCGTGATGGAAAGCGGCCAGCCGGTGACCGCGCAAATGCCTTCTTACCTCGCCTCGCTGGGAGGGCGACTGACGTTGGTGGCCGAATTCGCGGTGCTGCTGGTCGCCCTGCTGGTCGCTGCCAATGGTTGGCCAGGGATTGTCTGGGCGTATCTTGCCTACAGCGCCCTCAACGCTATGGCTGCGTGGCTTGTTCTGCAGGCTGGCGTTTGACCTTATGCGCTGAACTCAGAGGCAAGGGGCTATGACGACACGGCTTTTTCATATGAGCGATGTGCATTTCGGGGTCGAGAACCGCATAGCTCTCGCTGCGATCGAGCGCGCCATTGCCAGTGAGCGCCCGGATGCGCTGGTGTGCACTGGCGACCTGACGCAGCGTGCCACGCATCGCCAGTTTCAGGCCGCAGCTGACTGGTTCGGGCAATTCGATATTCCGATCTGGATTGATCCGGGCAATCACGACATGCCCTATTTCAACCTGTGGGAGCGGCTGCGCGATCCCTATCGCCGGTACAATCGCCTGCGAGAGGCTGTCGCCGTCGACGCGTTTGAGACAGATGATTGCGTTCTCATTGGTCTTAAGACAACGGTGCGGTCGCAAAATCGCTGGCCTTGGTCAGACGGGGTGGTGACGCAAAAGGCGCTCAGCGCGACACTCGCCATGCTTCAAGAGTTTAGGGATGATAAGCGAACGCTTATAGTTACCGCCCACCATCCCCTGCACGGACCCAAGCCCGGTGGACCCAGCGCGACCGTAGGCGGCAATGAAGCGCTGGATCAGCTGATCGCTCAGGGCATGGACGCCATCATAACAGGGCATGTGCACCAACCGTTCAACGACTGCCGATCTGGCTCATTGGCCGACGCAGATTCTCCTGTTGCTCAGGTGATTGGAGCAGGGACGCTCTCCACTCGCCTGCGCCACGGGGCTCCTGCATCCTACAACGCGCTCACCTGCGAGCGAGGGTCTGTTGGCTGGGAGAAGGTTGTTGTCGAGACGCGGATCATTGGCTCGTAAATGCCCGGCAAAACCTGGTAAATTCCCATAGCGATGAATTAACGCCTTTCCGCTGAGCAAAGGTAAGAATTTGCCCGTAGACTGGCAGCAAAGGCTCGGGGTTTGCGAGGGTTTCCGCTGGTTTGGTACCCGGTGGTATTTAGTTGGTTTGGTCGAGCGCGGGGCCATCCTGGGCCTCGTCGCTGTTGTAGAGCGCGGAGTATGTCATGGTGAAAGCTGTGATCCTGGGCACGATCCTGACGGGATGCATCGCGCTCGTCATCGGCTCGCAGGGATCCAGTGCTGGTCCGCTTTTCGTTCATCCGCTGCCGGTGGCGGACTATACCATCTATTGGTCATGGCCGATTTTCATCGTCGGCACGGGCCTTTCCTGGGGCCTTATTCTTCTCCAGCGCTGAACGCGCCGCGCGCCCTTGCGAAAACGCGACAAAAAAGGCGGCTATCCCGAAGGACGCCGCCTCTTTTGGTCGAAAGCTGGGAAAGCCGATTTAGCGCTTCGAGAACTGGAAGCTGCGACGGGCTTTCGCGCGGCCATACTTCTTGCGCTCAACGACGCGGCTGTCGCGGGTGAGGAAGCCAGCGGCCTTCACCGTCGCGCGCAATTCCGGCTCGTACTTGGTCAGTGCCTGGCTGATGCCATGCTTGACCGCGCCGGCCTGCCCCGAAAGACCTCCGCCCTTGACGGTAGCGACAACATCGTACTGGCCCCGGCGATCAGTGATCGAAAAGGGCTGGTCAATGATCAGGCGCAGCGTCGGACGCGCAAAGTACACTTCCTGATCGCGGCCGTTGATTGTGACTTTTCCGGTGCCCGGTTTGATCCAGACGCGTGCGGCGGCATCCTTGCGGCGGCCGGTGGCATAGGCACGACCCTGAGCGTCAAGCTCCTGCTCGCGAAGCGGCATAGCGGGGTTGGCGGCGGTTGTGGCCGCGATTTCGGCGGCGTCGGCTGCGGGTGCATCGCCAGCGATGTCTTTCAGATCGGAAAGATCGTTCACAGTGTTGTTTTCGTCAGCCATTACGCGGTGACCTTGTTCTTGCGGTTCATGGAAGCGACGTCGAGGACCTTGGGCGCTTGCCCTTCATGTTTGTGCTCGGTCCCGGCGTAGAGGTGCAGGTTCTTCATCTGCGCCCGGCCCAGCGGCCCGCGCGGGATCATGCGCTCAACGGCTTTTTCCAGCACACGTTCGGGAAAGCGGCCTTCGAGCACCTTTTGCGGCGTCGTTTCCTTGATCCCGCCCGGGTGACCAGTGTGCTTGTAGTACACCTTTTTGGTGGTCTTGTTGCCGGTGAACTTCACCTTGTCGACATTGATGACGATCACATGATCGCCGCAATCGACGTGCGGAGTGTAGCTCGGCTTGGTCTTGCCGCGCAGGATATTGGCGATGATCGAGGCGAGGCGGCCGACAACGAGGCCATCTGCATCGATGATGTGCCAGTCTTTTTCGACCTCGGCTGGTTTGATTGACCGGGTCTGCGTGCTGAGCGCTTTCATGAATTGCGTCCTTAAAGCTGGATAGCTTATGCGAGAATTGCTGAGTGTTCGCGCGATCCGAAGCGTGATGCCCCGGACACGCGAATCGCAAACCAGGCCCAGCCCGCTTGCGAAGTGACGCGCATTTGTGCCGGAAAGAGGCTGAAGTCAAGCAATTCCGGGGCGTTCGGAGGTGGTAAAATAATACCTCCCGCAGATATCGAGCCCTAGCTGGAGCTTTTTCCGCGTGTCTGTTCCAGCAGCCATTGCAGTGTGGCGTCGTGGGCGGCGTCGCACGCGCTCGCGACGATGGCGGGCGTTTCGTAGGGATGCAGTGCGTGCATGCGGGTAACCGCCGGCTCAATCTGATCCGATGCCGTTTTGAAGAGCACGCCGACCTCCTCGCTTGTATCGAGCTTGCCGTTCCAAAGGAAAACGGATTCGATCGGTCCCAGGATATTGGCGCAGGCCACCAGCCGTTCCTCAAGCAGAATTTTGGCGATATCCCGCGCGGTCTGCGCGTCGGGCAGAGCGGTATAGATCAGGGCGGCGCGCAGCGGTGTCATGGCTTTGCAAGGCGCTCTTGCCGCGCCATCCCATCAGTATGCGCTGCCCAGGCGGTGCTGGCGACGGTCAACGCGCCAACCAATTGGTGTGCTGCGGCAATCCACAATTCGACCCCGCTCAGCACAGTCGCCACACCAAGCGCGACCATCACCGCAACCGCCGCTTGCAGCGCTATACTCGCGCGCTTGTTCTGGCGCCGAACACGCTGCGCCAAATAGACCAGCGCGGCCGCCGCGATCCACGCCCACCAGCGATGGAGGAAGTGCAGGACCGTCGGATCGCTCGTCATCAGGTAAAGCCACCCCTTCGACCCATCGACCGAAGGAATGAGCGTGGTCTCATACATGAACGGCCAATTGTAAGAAGCATGGCCCGCATTGAGCCCGGCAACCCAGGCGCCAAGCAGCAATTGAATGAATAGCGCAGCGATGACCAACAGGCTGGGCCATGTAATCGGGGCGGGCCCAATACCGGGATGGTGCGCCACGCGCCGCATGTCGCGCGCCGTCCAGACCAGCGTTGCCAGCAGGGTAAGTGCAGTCAAGAGATGCAGCGACAGGCGGAAGTGGCTGACATCGGTCATTCCGTCCTGCAGGCCCGATTGCACCATGAACCAGCCGATAGCCCCCTGGAGACCGCCCAGGGCCAGCAACGCAATCAGCCGTGGCTTGAATCCCGCCGGGATTGCGCCCCGGACCCAGAACCAGAGCAATGGAGCGGCGTAAATGACACCCACCATCCGCGCCAAAAGCCGGTGAAACCATTCCCAAAAATAGATGAACTGGAAATCCGCCAACGTCATACCGGCTGCGCTCGCCTCCAACTGGAATTCCGGCGTCGCGCGGTACTTTGCAAATTCTGTTTGCCAGGCCGCCTCGCTCAGCGGCGGAAGGATGCCCGTGGCAACCTCCCATTCGGTGATGGAGAGACCGCTTTCCGTCAGCCGCGTGATGCCGCCAACAAGCACGATCAGCACCACGAAGGCGGCGGTTATCTCCAGCCACTGCGCGATGGCAAACGGACGCGCTTCGCCGCGCGCTTGCGAGTGCGAGGCCGCAAATCGGGCTGGATGGGTGGCGGAAGTGGCCATTTCGCCAATAAATGTGTCGGGCCGCCTGCAAGCGCAAGACTTATTGCTTCAAGGGTCAATGCACGAGGCGCAAGCAATCGAACTCGCCATCCCGCTCTTGCAACATGATACACCATCACATATCTTGCAGGCCAATGAGTTTGCTTCCGCCCTTCTCAACCCCTCAAAAATCGGGTTTACGCCGCCGGATGGACCAGATTGGTATTGGTCTTGGCGGATTGTGTGCGCTGCATTGTGTCGCGACCATCCTGATTGTCTCAGGCCTTGGAATCGGCGGACACGCTTTGCTCGCACCGCAAATCCACGAAGTCGGACTGCTTCTGGCCGTCCTTGTCGCAGCGTTCGCGACTGGCTGGGGAGCATGGAGGCATCGCCGGCTCGCTCCGGTGGCCATCGCGGTAGTGGGTCTGAGTTTCATGAGCGGGGCTTTGTTTGTCGGTCACGGCCCGCCCGAAGCGGCGCTTACCATTATCGGAGTGGTGATCGTTTCGCTGGGCCATCTCATGAATATGCGGAGCCTCAGCTGAGGGTGGCCCTGCAAACTGCCGGTTGCGCCGAGCGCGCAGACCACTATTTCCCGCACGTATGAGCCAGTCCCACGCCCCAAAGACGATCACGCTGAATGGCGAGACTCGCCGCACCGACGCCGCAACGATCGCGGAACTTGTCCGCGAGCTTGATCTTGCGCCGGAAAAAGTCGCGGTCGAGCGCAATGGTGAAATCGCGCCTCGATCCACCCTTGACGAAACGCCTTTGTCTGAGGGTGACGTCCTCGAAATCGTGCACTTTGTTGGCGGCGGCGATCACGCAGCATCGCCCGCCTCTGATACGTGGAGCGTCGCTGGTCACATATTCACTTCGCGCCTCATCGTGGGGACGGGCAAGTACAGGGACTTCGAACAGAACGCCGCAGCTGTCGAGGCCAGTGGGGCCGAGATCGTCACGGTCGCGGTGCGCCGCGTCAATGTGACCGATCCCAAAGCGCCGATGCTCACCGATTTCATTGATCCGCAAAAGATTACCTATCTGCCCAACACCGCCGGCTGTTTTACTGGTGAAGAGGCCGTGAGGACCCTGCGTCTGGCGCGCGAGGCCGGTGGCTGGACGCTGGTAAAGCTGGAGGTTCTGGGCGAGGCGCGCACGCTCTATCCCGACATGCGCGAAACGCTGAGCGCGTGCGAAACACTGGCTAAAGAGGGCTTTCACCCGATGGTCTATTGCGTCGATGATCCCATCGCGGCCAGGCAATTGGAAGAGGCAGGAGCGGTAGCAATCATGCCGCTAGGTGCCCCGATCGGATCGGGTCTGGGCATACAAAACCAGGTGACGATCCGCCTTATCGTTGAAGGGGCCAAGGTCCCCGTGCTGGTTGACGCTGGCGTTGGAACCGCTTCGGATGCGGCGGTGGGCATGGAACTGGGCTGCGACGGCATCTTGATGAACACCGCCATAGCCGAGGCAAAAGATCCCATCCGCATGGCGCGCGCGATGAAGCTGGCGGTTGAAGCCGGGCGCGAGGCGTATCTGTCAGGGCGCATGGGGCGGCGCAAATACGCTGATCCCAGTTCGCCTCTCGCCGGTTTGATCTGAGCGCACTCTTCGCTCAATCAGTGTTGACGCGCGTCGCCGCCGCACTGCCCCGCAGATTTTAATCGGGCAACTTACTCAAAATTAACCACGCCTCGCGAATGTCGCTGCGCAAGCAAGAGGATAGAGCGCGTGACACTGGCCAATACGATTACCGCTACGATCAGCGAAATGCGGGAATTCGCCGAATTTGCCCCGCAAGAGCAAAGCTATATCAAACGCAGCCTTGATATCGGTCTTGCTCGCGAAGACGCGTTCAAACTGTGGGGCCGGAGCGAAAGCGACAGCGTCTCGATCCGGCGGCAATATGTCGTCTACCAGGACCTCAAAGGCCTGCGCGCCGTGATCCCGAGCGCCTGCGCGCTGGGAGAGGTCGAACGCTTCGTCGGCAAAGTGGTGCGAATGGCAGTGTTTGATCTTGAGCAGGAAAAACTGGAGAGCTTTTCCGCCTTCCGTTTCCTGTACGAACGTTTGCTCGGCGCTGAGGCCCGCCCCTACCTTCCAGCGGTGTTCTGCGCGGCGGCGGCGCTGCCGATCATTCGCCCGGCGCAGCGCAAGGTCCTGCTGCAATCGCTGAGCGAAGCAGCCGCGACAGCGCCCGGCTGGTCCACCCGCGCGCCGACCTTTTACCCCGAATGCGTCGAGGACGCGGAAGCGGCCTGAACGGGCGGCGCACAAAGCGACTTTTCAGGCGCCGCAATATTCCTGCGGGCTGAGATCAACAGCCTGGAAGTGGAACCACTTGTTCACCCAGCGGGGCATCAGCAAGCGGTCGATATCCGCTTGCAGGGTCGCCGCGCTCTGATTGGTGTAAAGCTTTCCATCCTTCTCAAACGCGAATGTTACGTCCGGATTCTGTTGGGCAAAGGCGAGGACATCGTAATACACTCTTTGATTGCCGGATTCCGGCAGGGTGACGACCTCTTCCAGATAGCCGAACGGGCGATGATCGCCGGAAAACACCAGATGGTTGCTCCTCCCCGCTTCCAGCCGAAGATTGGCGAACATGTTGATTGATTGCGCGGTCTTCAACCCGAGATAGGGCATGGCCCCGTTGGCAAAGAAAAGCGTACCGACAATCAGACCGATCACGGGGATCGCCCGGCCCGGCCTGTGC
>JBCBKF010000129.1:0-7198 GCA_038522255.1 Pseudomonadota bacterium | reverse complement strand
GTGAGACCCCGACCTGGCGGATCCCCCTTGGTATTATCGGCCTGTTTGTGGCGCTGATGATCTATGGCATACTGATCGCGGTCTACCTGTCGGCGACGATCAGCACCTGGCCCGGTTGGCTGCAGACGGTTATCTACATCTTTCTGGGCGTGGTCTGGCTGTTGCCGCTTGGCCGGTTTCTCATCTGGATGGAGACGGGGCGCTGGAGCGCGCCGCAAAAGGACAAAGACCCTACCGACGCCCCTCCGCCACGCTGAAGGCTTTCGGCGCTGAGGCCCGCCAGCCCGATCGCTCGCGTCTCGCATCTCTCTGGACACGACCCGTCACTAATTCCCCGCAAGCTGACCCAACAACGCTTGTGATTGGGGGAGGCGATGCCCAGTTGCACAGAAGAAATCTGCAAGGGAGCATCAAGCCATGGCGACATCCAAGAAGATCCTCATTGTTCTCACCTCCCACGACAGGCTGGGCGACACCGGCAAGAAGACCGGGTTCTGGCTAGAGGAGCTTGCTGCCCCCTATTACGTGTTCAAGGACGAAGGGGCCGAGCTTACCCTCGCCTCGCCTGCGGGCGGGCAGCCGCCGCTCGATCCCAAGAGCAGCAGCGAGGATGCCCAGACCGACGATACAAGGCGCTTCGAAGACGATGCGGAAGCGATGGAAGCGCTTGCGAACACCGTCAGCCTGTCCGAGGTTACGGCGGAGCACTTTGACGCGGTGTTTTATCCCGGCGGACACGGACCGCTGTGGGACCTTGTCGATGACAAGACGTCAATCGAGTTGATCAAGGCGTTCTGGAATGCGGGCAAGCCGGTGAGCGCGGTGTGCCACGCGCCGATCGTGCTGGCCAATGTCACGATGGACAATGGCGCGCACCTGTTGAAGGGCAAGGCCGTGACAGGATTTACCAATGGCGAGGAGGAAGCGGTCGGCCTGACCGAAGTGGTCCCGATGCTGGTCGAGGACACGATGAAGGATCGCGGCGCGCGTTACACTAAGGGTGAGGACTTCGCACCGTTCAGCGTCACCGATGGCCGATTAATCACAGGACAGAACCCTGCTTCGTCAAGGGCGGTGGCGCAATCGGTTCTGGAAGCGCTAGGATAAAAATCGGGCACGAAACAAAGCCGTCCGGGTCCGAGCAGGCTACAGTCTAGCAGGTTTGGCCCATCAGAATGGACCTGCCGCGATGGTCCGGGCGAGATGGTCTGGGCAGCGACGGCAGTAGAGACGGGGTTTCAGACCCCGTCTCACTCAATGCAATCTAGAGCGTAAGCTCGCGCTCGGATAGAAGGGTCCCAAGTGGCGCGAGTGACGGGACTTGAACCCGCGACCCTCGGCGTGACAGGCCGATACTCTAACCAACTGAGCTACACCCGCGCAATTCGTGGCGGTCAGCGCCTCTTGGGAAGCCGGGCCACTAAGCCAGAGCGGCAAGGGTGTCAACGCTGGCGCAGCCTGATTTTTGAACTTTCTTCTGCACCCTGCCGCTTCGTTCAATCCGACAGAAGCAAAACCGGGGTTTCGAGAAGCTGTTTGACCTCTTGGATAAAGCTTGCCGCGTCATAACCATCGACTACGCGGTGATCGCAAGAGATCGAAATGTTCATCAGCTTGCGCTTCTCGATCCGTTCGGAGCCGTCGGGGCCGGATATAAACATGGGCCGCTCAATAATCCGGTTGGGGCCGATAATCGCCACCTCGGGCCGATTGATGACGGGCGTGGTCGCAACCCCACCAAGGGGGCCGAGCGAGGTGATCGTCAGCGTAGAGCCTGAAAGCTCCTCCGACTTCGCCGACCCATCGCGCGCCGCGTTCGCGAGCCGACCGATCTCGCTTGCCAGCTGCCAAAGATTGCGCGCCTGCGCGTCGCGGATGACGGGCACGATCAAGCCGCCATCGGTCTGCGTCGCCATGCCCAGGTGAGCGCTCCCATGCCGAGTGACGACATTCGCTTCGTCGTCATAGCGCGCATTGATCATCGGGTAATCGGGCAGCTTTTTACAAATCGCGGTGATAAGCAGCGGCAGCAATGTCAGCTTGGGTTTCGCACCCCGGTTAGCGTTGAGATCAGAGCGCGCAGCTTCAAGCGCGGTGACGTCGCATTCCTCGACATAGGTGAAATGCGGGATGTGACGCTTTGACGCGCTCATGTTCTGCGCAATGCGCTTTCTGAGGCCGATAACCTTGATCGCCTGATCCTCGCGCGTCACCGCGGCGGGCGTAAAGCCGCCGCCTGCATTGTAGGCGAGGAATTGGTCAAGATCGCCGTGCCGCACGCGGCCATCCTCGGCGGGTTTCACTTCGGCAAGGTCAACACCAAGGTCTTTTGCCCGTTTGCGCACGGCGGGGCTAGCGAGGACTTTTGCAGAAGGCGCAGGAGCGGGTGCGGACTCGGGAGCTGGAGCGGGAGCGGGAGCCGGTGTTGGAGTGGGTTCGGGCTCCGGCGCGGGCGCTTTCTCTTGCGGCGCGGGCGCTTCTTCCTGCGGCGCAGGATCATCCTGCTCGCCCTCAATCTCGATCACCAGCAGCATGGAGCCGACCGCAATCGTATCACCCAGCTCGCCCGCGACCTCAAGCACCGTCCCCGTGACCGGGCTTTCGATGTCGATCGTCGCCTTGTCGGTCATGACATCAACAAGGTGCTGGTCCTCCTCGACCGCATCGCCGACCTTGACGTGCCATTCGACGATCTCCGCCTCGGCCACGCCCTCGCCCACATCGGGCATGTTGAAAGTGAATGTCGCCATCGGGATTACTCGCTCAAAATCGCATCAAGGGCCTCGCCAATGCGGACGGGACCAGGAAAATAGGCCCATTCAAGGCTGTGCGGATAGGGTGTGTCAAAGCCGGTGACGCGCTCAACCGGGGCCTCAAGGTGGTAAAAGCAGCGCTCGGTCACCAGCGCGGAAAGCTCCGCGCCAAAGCCGGATGTGCGCGTCGCTTCGTGGACGATCAGGCATTTGCCGGTCTTCTTGACCGACGCCTCAATCGCCTCGATGTCGAGCGGGACAAGCGTGCGCAGGTCCAGGATATCAGCGTCAACGCCCTTGTCCGCGCAAACCGCCTCGGCAACGTGCACCATCGTGCCGTATGCCAGCACAGTCACCGCCTCGCCCTCGCTTACATGGCGCGCCTTGCCCAGCGGGATTTTGTAGTATCCTTCGGGCACGGCAGATTGCGGGTGCTTCTTCCAGGGTTCAACCGGCTTGTCGTAAAAGCCGGAAAACGGGCCGTTATAGATCCGCTTTGGCTCAAAGAAGATCACCGGATCGTTGTCTTCAATACAGCTGATGAGCAGACCCTTGGCGTCATAGGGCGTCGACGGGATCACCGTTTTAAGTCCCGAGACATGAGTAAAAATACTCTCAGGCGATTGCGAGTGAGTCTGCCCGCCGAAAATCCCGCCACCAAATGGGGAGCGCACCGTCATCGGCGCGATGTATTCGGTGGCCGAGCGATAGCGCAGCCGCGCGGCCTCGGAGATAAGCTGGTCAAGGCCGGGATAGATGTAATCGGCAAACTGGATTTCAGGCACCGGGCGAAGGCCATAGGCGCCCATGCCCACAGCAACGCCGATAATTCCGCATTCGCTGATCGGGGTGTCAAAGACGCGGGTCTTGCCGTGCTTTTCCTGAAGGCCTGCCGTGCAGCGGAACACACCGCCGAAATAGCCGACGTCCTCGCCCATGACGATCACATCGTCGTCACGCTCCAGCATGACATCGAGGGCTTCGTTGATCGCTTCGATCATGTTGAGCCGCCGCCCGTTTACCTTGGAGGCGTCGTTTTCGCTCGTTTCGGGGTTGGAATTGGCTTCAACCTGCGCGCTCATTGACCGCCTCCCTTCCCGGCAAAGTCCTTCGGGTGCTGATCGGGCCACTTGACCTTGCGTTCGCGCGTGGCCTGTTCGGCCTGCTCTTCAAGGTGCCAGGGCAGCTCTTCGAAGACGTCTTCGAACATGGTGTGGAACGGATGGTGGAGGCCGTGGCCAAGAATGCCGTTTTTCTCCGCCTCCTTGGTGGTGGCTTTCACCTCTTCGGCACAGGCCTTGTCCATCGCGGACTGGCGCTCTTCATCCCATTCGCCGATCTCGATGAGGTGGTCTTTGAGGCGCGTCACCGGATCCCCAAGCGGCCATTCCTCACGTTCCTGCGCGCTGCGATAGCCTGAGGGGTCGTCGCTGGTGGAGTGCCCTTCGGCGCGGTAGGTAAAGAACTCGATCAGTGTCGGGCCGTGATTGGCGCGCGCGCGATTGGCAGCCCATTCCTGCGCGGCGAAGCAGGCGAGCGCATCGTTGCCGTCCACCCTGAGACCCGCCAAGCCATAGCCCAATGCGCGCGCGGCGAAGGTGGTTCGCTCCGCGCCTGCAAATCCGCTAAAGCTAGAAATCGCCCATTGGTTGTTGATAACATTGAGGATAACGGGTGCATTATAAACGGTGGCAAATGTGCATGCGCTGTGGAAATCGCCTTCTGCCGTGGAGCCCTCGCCCACCCAGGTCGCCGCGATCCGGCTGTCGCCCTTGATCGCGCTCGCCATCGCCCAGCCAACAGCTTGCGGGGTTTGTGTCGCGAGATTGCCCGAAATGGTGAAAAAGCTGTGCTCACGGCTGGAATACATGATCGGCAACTGGCGACCCTTCAGCTTGTCGCCCCTGTTCGAATAGATCTGGTTGATCATCTCGATGAGGGGATAGCCGCGCGCGATAAGCACGCCCTGCTGACGGTAGCTGGGGAAGACCATGTCGTCGCTGGCGAGCGCCATCGAGGCAGCAACGCTCGTCGCCTCCTCGCCGGTGCACTTCATGTAAAAGCTGGTCTTGCCTTGGCGCTGACCGCGAAACATGCGCTCATCAAAGGCGCGCACCATCGCCATATGGCCTAGCATCGCGCGCAACGTATCAGGATCAAGCTTGGGGTCCCAGGGGCCGTGCGCCTTGTTGTCATCGCCAAGAACGCGCACCAGGCTATATGCGAGGTCCCTCATATCTTGCGGATCGGCTGCCTCATCAGGGCGTGGCTGATCGCCGGGCTGGCCGATATCGATATCGGAGAAATCCGCGGTGTCTCCGGGCCGAAACTTGGGTTCGGGCACATGCAGCGCCAGCGCAGGGCGGTTGTCTCCGGAGGGCGAGTTTGTGTCAGCCGGATCGGCCATAAGCGGGCTCTTTATAGCGAGTACGAGAGCCCTTGGCCTATGTCAGCGATTTTGGCCGGTCAAGCGGTGCCGATCACACGGCAACAGGGGCCTTGATTGGAGGCAGAGGCGCGTAATCATCGACCCGGAAATCCTCGATCTGGTAGTCGAAAATTGTTTCCGGCTTTCGGGTGATTTCCAGAGTGGGGTGGCCTTCCGGCTCGCGGGTCAACTGTTCCTCAATCAAATGCGCGTGGTTGAGGTAAAGGTGCGTGTCTCCGCCCATCCAGACAAGCTCGCCCGGCAGATAGCCCGTTTGCTGCGCCATCATCCGGGTAAGCAGCGCCGCAGACCACAGGTTGAACGGCAGCCCCAAAGCGACATCGCATGAGCGCTGATAGAGCAGGCAGTTGAGCCGCCCCTCGCCCGGCGCTCCGGCCACATGGAACTGATAAGTCTTGTGGCAAGGCGGCAGCGCCATCTGGTCAAGCTGGGCAACGTTCCAGCCTTCGATGATGTGGCGGCGGCTGCCGGGATTGGTCTTGAGGCTTTCGACGACCTGCGCAACCTGATTGATACCATCGCCATTTTCGTAAAGCCCATCGGGACGGTAGCGATAGGTGGGCCAATTGACCCATTGCTTGCCGTAAACCGGCCCCAGATCGCCCCAGCGCTTCGCGAAGGCCTCATCCTTCGCGATGCGAGCGATGAAATCCTCGAGCGCGATATCCTCGTCGGTCGCCTTCACATAGGCGGCGTGCGGCCACTCGTTCCAGATCTTCACCCCCTGCAGCACCAGCGGGCGGATATTGGTGTCGCCGGTGAGGAACCACAGCATCTCACGCGTCGCCGTCTTCCAATAGACCCGCTTGGTGGTGAGTAGAGGCATCGCCCCGCCCGTCAGGTCAAAGCGCAGCTGCGCGCCAAAGATCGCGCGTGTGCCCACCCCGGTGCGATCAGCACGCTCAGAGCCGGTCTCCCAGATCGTGCGCATGAGATCGAGATATTGGTGTTCAGGGTGAGCGCCCCTGTGAAGTTGAGAGGGAATCGCCTCGGAAGGTTCAAGCGTGGCCATAGCCCAAAGCTATACGGCGCAATTGTCCGCTTGCCACCCCGGCCATCCACACCTATAGGCGCGCCCCTACCGCATAAACACGCTGTGTTTGGTGCTTGTTGAGTCGGGAAGTAGCTCAGCCTGGTAGAGCACCGTCTTCGGGAGGCGGGGGCCGGAGGTTCGAATCCTCTCTTCCCGACCAATTCGTAGGCGGTCGTGCGCTTCTCCAGCGCTTACTCCTTCACCCGCATCCGCAACAACAGCTCGAACGTCCTAGCTGTGTCATAGCCATCAGGGACGGCCCCTGTCGGCTGAATGCGCACCCGGCGCACATTGGGGTCATAGTCGCCGTTGGGTGTGTAGCTGAAATCATTGCCGGTGGCGGACGTAGAGTAACTTATCGCGCCCGTCTGACAGCACACAAGCCCTGTCGCTGCAGCCCCGCTGCCATCGACAAAGGAGACCGGCGTGCTCACTGATCCATCAAACGCGCCGGTCCAAACCTCCACTTGCGACGGAACAATATCGGTTATCACCACCGAATTGGCATCGATTGCGGGCCCCGGATTGCGGAACGTGATGGTGTAGGTCTGGTCTGCGCCCGGAATACGCAGCCGCGCATCGCCGGTCGTGCCGGTCGCCCGGCTCGCCTTGAAGACCTGCACAGGCGCATCGGGTGCCCGGCAGAAGGGGGTTGCGGTCAGGCTGGGCGCGGTGAGCGAAGGCTGTCCCTCGGCTCCTTGCGTGGCGCCATTCGGGACAAACTCGGTCAATGAAGCCGAGGTCGTGATCCCGTTAGCCCCTCCGCGTGCGAAGGTCGCGCTGACACCGCCCGACGTGGCGACCACGCCGCCGCCGCCGCCGCCGCCCGGTCCTTCGCTTTCGGAATTGGTGATGAGCTGCGTCCCGCCATCGCCGCCATTGGCAGAAAGCTGAGCGCTGATTGTACCTGTGGACTGGATCACGATGGTGCCGCCCGCGCCGCCGCCGCCGGGGCCGTCATTG
>JBCBKF010000128.1:0-7273 GCA_038522255.1 Pseudomonadota bacterium | reverse complement strand
CGGGCGACATGGCGTTCGAGCGCGGCCTGCGCGTCGGGATCGATCACCGGGCCGACATCGGTCGAAAGCAGCGCCGGATCGCCGACATGAAGCGCTTCGAACCCGCCGCGGATCATCTCCAGCATCTCGTCCGCAATATCGTCCTGCAAATAGAGGACGCGAAGCGCAGAGCACCTTTGCCCCGCGCTCTGGAACGCGCTTGCAAGCACATCGCGCACCACCTGTTCGGGCAGCGCCGATGAATCGACGATCATCGCGTTCTGCCCTCCCGTTTCAGCGATGAAGGTCGCGATCGGGCCTTCGCGTGCGGCCAGTGTCTGGTTGATGAGGCGTGCGGTTTCGGTCGATCCGGTAAAGGCGACCCCGGCAAGCAGCGGGTGCGACGTGATCGACTGGCCAACCTCGGCAGCGCCCGGCAGCAGTTGGAGCGCTTCGGGCGGAATGCCCGCCTCGTGGCACAGTTTCACCGCCAGCGCGGCGATCAGCGGGGTTTGTTCAGCAGGCTTGGCCACCACCGCATTGCCCGCAGCCAGCGCAGCCGAAGCCATGCCGGTAAAGATTGCGAGCGGGAAATTCCAGGGGCTGATAGTCGCAAACACGCCGCGGCCATGCAGGCTGAGCGTGTTTTCCTCTCCCGTTGGGCCGGGCAGCACCATCGGGCTTTCGAATTGCAGCCGCGCCTGGCCGGCGTAATAGCGCAGGAAATCGACCGCTTCGCGCACCTCGGCAATCCCGTCGAGCAGTGTCTTGCCCGCTTCGCGCTGGCACAGGCTCAGGAATTCATCCGTATGCGCCTCGAACAGATCAGCTGCCTCTTCCAGCAGCAAGGCGCGCTTTTCACCGCCCAGCGCATCCCAGCCGGGCTGGATCGTGGCAGCCCGCTTGAAGGCATCATCGACCTCCTCCGGCGTTGCATCGCGGCGCGTACCAACCTCGACGCTCAGATCGTGGGGCATGGTGATCGGCGCAATTTCACCCTGCTCGTCTTGCGGAAAAGTTGGCGTCGCGCTCCACTGCCGGGTGGCGAGCTGGGCCAGCCGCTCTTGCAGTGGGGCAAGCACCAGCGGATCGGACAGGTCCATCCCTGCGCTGTTGACGCGATCGCCCAGAATGTTGCGCGGCAGCGGGATCGCCAGATTGCGGCGCGGCTGCAACGCTTCGAGTTCGGCAATCGGATCGCTGACCAGTTCCTCGGGCGCAAGATCGGCATCGCCCATCCGATTTACAAAGCTTGAATTGGCCCCGTTTTCCAGCAGGCGCCGCACCAGATAGGCAAGCAATTCCTTGTGCCCGCCCACCGGCGCGTAAATGCGCACGGGCGTTGGATCGTTGCCTTCGATCTCGCGCATGGTGGCATAGATCTCTTCACCCATGCCGTGCAGGCGCTGATATTCGAAGGGCCTCCCCGCGCTCATCTTTTTGAGCGAGGCGATGGTCAGCGCGTTGTGCGTGGCAAAGGCGGGATAAATGACATCGTCATGTTCAAACAGGCGCGCAGCGCATGCAAGGAAGGAGACATCAGTCGCGACCTTGTGGGTGAAGACGGGGTAGTCGGGAAAGCCGCCGACCTGACTGATCTTGATCTCGCTGTCCCAATAGGCGCCCTTGACCAGCCGCACGAACAGGCGGCGATTGTTTCGACGGGCGCATTTGGCGACCCAGTCGCACAAAGGCGCGCCGCGCTTCTGATAGGCCTGGATGGCAAGGCCAAAGCCCTCCCAGCGCGATCCGTCCGCGCGTTCGAACAGTTCATCATCGCTGAGCAATTCCTCGATGATGTCCATGCTGAGCTCAAGCCGTTCGGCTTCCTCAGCATCGATGGTGAAATGGATGTTCGCATCGCGCGCCTTGATCGCCAATTCGCGCACGATGGGCACGATGTCCGCGCGCGCCTGCTGTGCGTGCATGTAGAAGTATTTGGGATGGAGCGCCGACAGTTTGACCGAAATGCCGGGCGATGCGCTGATACCCGATCCGGCCTCGATCGCGAGGCGGTCAAGCGCTGCGGCATAGGCTTCGCGGTAACGCTGCGCATCGGCAAAGGTCATCGCCGCCTCGCCCAGCATGTCGAAACTGTGAGTGAGGCCCTTGGCGCGTTCGGGCGCGGCGCGTTTCAAAGCTTCTTCGATGGTGCGACCGAAGACAAACTGGCCGCCCATGATGCGCATCGCCTGCAGCGTGGCGGTGCGGATCACGGGTTCGCCAAGCCGGTTCATGGTGCGCTTGAGAACCGATCCCATTCCGCGCTGGTGCTCTTCGGGTGCATCAAGCACCTCGCCTGTCAGCATGAGAGAAAAGGTTGCGGCGTTGACGAAAGTGGAAGAGGATTCGCCGAGATACTGACCCCAGTTTACCGCCCCGATCTTGTCCTTGATTAGCGCATCGGTTGTCTCGTGATCGGGCACGCGCAGCAGCGCTTCGGCAAGGCACATCAGCGCGATGCCTTCTTCGGTGTCGAGGCCATATTGCTGGAGGAAGGCGTCGACACCGCTTGCTTTGTGCCCGCGCGCACCTTCGATCAGCGCGATTGCCAGCTGGGATGCCTCATCCGCCACCTTGCGCGCAGGCGCAGCCTGTTCAAGGCGAGCGGCGATGCAGGCCTCCTCATCCTGGCGATAGGCGCGGCGCAGCTCAGCGCGGTCGAGGGTCGAGGTGGCGGTGCTTGGCAATGTTGGCGGGGTCACGTTCGTAGCTGTCTCTTTCTCTTGGTTGTTGGCTCTTGCTGTTGAGTCGAGGTTGCGTCAGTTGCGACCCATGTAGCGGATAAGCGTCCCTGTTTCGAGGGAAGCGTGATAGCAAAGGCTCGGTGCGGCGATGGCAAAGCTTACAGGTATAAAGGTTGTCGACCTCACTCAGTTCCTGCCAGGCCCGATGATGAGCGTCATGATGGCCGACCAAGGGGCGCGGGTGACCAAGGTTGAACCCCCTGGCGGAGACCCTGCGCGCAGCCAGGCGCCCTTTGATGATTACGGCGGTGTCCGGCACTCAGTGTGGTTTGCCAATCTCAACCGTAGCAAACGCTCGGTCGCGATTGATCTGAAGAGCGATGAAGGCAGGGCTGCTCTGTGGGCGCTGATCGAGGAGGCTGACGTTTTCATCGAAGGCTTCCGCCCGGGCGTGATGCGGCGGCTGGGCTTTGACTACGCGGCGGTGCGCGCGCTCAAGCCCGATATCATCTATTGTTCTATCTCGGCCTTTGGGCAGGAGGGTGCGCTGGCCCACCACCCCGCGCACGATCTGGCGGTGCAGGCGCTGGCCGGGTTTCTTAGCGTCAACGATGGCCCCGACGGCGCGCCCGTAGTACCGGGTGTTGCAAGCGCTGATCTCGCAGCGAGCCTGACAGCCCTCAGTGCGGTGATGATGGCGCTTTTTGCGCGCGAGCGAACGGGCGAGGGCGCGTATATCGACACCGCGATGTTTGACAGCCTGCTGCCATGGATGGCGCATACGGGCGGTGGCGCGATTGCGGGCGGCGCGGCCCCGGTGAGCGCGCAGCAAAGATCACTGGGCGGTGCGGCATTTTACCAGGTTTATGCCACCGCCGATGCGCAGCACATCGTACTAGGCGGGCGCGAGATCAAATTTGCGCGCAATCTGCTCGCGGCTCTGGGCCGCGAAGACTTGCTCCTGCTGGCCGAGGCGCCAGCGGGTGAGCAGGGTGAGTTGGAAGATTTTCTGCGCGCAACCTTTGCGACGAAAAGCCGCGAGGAGTGGGTCGAATGGTTCGCCGACAAGGATGTCGCTTTCTCCCCCGTCCTCACCTTTCGCGAGGCGCTTGATGAACCGCATGTCAAAGAACGCGTGCTCTTGGTCGAGGCAGCTGGCGGAGGCAGGCATATTGCGCCCGCGATCCGGTTTGATGAAGACGACTGGACCCCCGGCGACGTCCCTGAGCTAGGTGGCGGTGCATGAACCTGCGGATCGAACACGCGCCCGGCCTTGCGCGCGTCCTGATTGACCGGGCGGACAAGAAGAACGCCATGTCGCTGGCCATGTGGGAGGCGTTGCCGGGTCTTGTCGCCAGGGCCGTCGGCGACCCCACGATCCGCGCGTTAGAATTCACCGCTGCCGAGCCTGAAGCCGCCTTTTGCGCCGGCGCCGACATTGCCGAAATGCTGGCGCACAAGGACGATGCCGCGTGGCTGACGCGCAATCAGAGCGCCATAAATCGCGCACAGCATATGCTGACGCGTGTGTCCGTGCCCACGGTCGCTTTCGTAAACGGCGACTGCATCGGCGGCGGCGCGGGAATGGCCATGGCCTGCGATATCCGCGTGGCCGCTCCATCGGCGCGCTTTGGCGTTACGCCTGCAAAGCTCGGCCTCGTCTATCCATTGCACGATGTGAAACTGCTCACCGATCTGGTCGGGCCTGGGCAGGCAAAGCGGTTGCTCTACACCGGTAAGCTAATCGACGCCGCCGAAGCGCAGCGGATCGGGCTAGTCGAGGAAATTGCCGAGAGCGCCGCGCCGATGATCGGTGAAATCCTCGCCGCTGCGCCCAGCTCGCAAAGCGCGGCCAAGGCGTTTATGCGCCGCGTACTCGATGGGGCATGTGAGGATGACGATCATTCGCTCGAGGTTTTCGCCAAAGCTTTCAGCGGGCCGGACTTTGCCGAGGGCGCGAGCGCTTTTGTCGGGAAGCGCAAACCCGATTTCTCCTATCAGCGCGAACGTGATAGCGAGCATGAGCAGCTGCCCAAGCCCCCCAGACCTGAGCCTTCGGAGTAAGCCTCGCCATGCCCTGTTATGCCTTTTACTGCCGCGACGGCGAGGACGCGCCCAGGATCCGCCCCAGTGTACGCGAAGAGCATTTCGCGCATATCTTTGCCCATGTCGAAGCCTACAAGCTGGGCGGACCGCTCAAGAAGGACGGCGTGGCGAACGGATCGCTGATCGTGATCGAAGCCGCCGACGAAACCGCTGCCCGCGTGATTTTCGAAACTGACCCCTATTTCATCGCGGGCGTTTGGCATTCCATCAATGTCGATGAATTCGTTGCGCTAACCGGCACATGGCGCCCTCCTGAGGATCAGATGTAAGAGGGCGCAATCGGTTGGAGAGCATCGAACGTCCAAATAGCCGCCTGAAAAGCGCTAGGTCAGCTGAGGGTCCAAGTGCGGGTCGAACGCTCGCCCCCATAATCAGCCTTCCAGTCCGCTAATCGCTTCGCCAAACGCAGACAGGTGGCAAACCCACCCTATTGCAAAGTCATGATTTCTTCTCCGCCATCGCCGCGGCTGAAGAACTGCATAAGCTGAACCAAAAGCTCGCACCGCGCCGACAGTGTCTGGGTTTCGAGCAGCGCTTGCTTGGACGCGGGATCAAACGGAGCGATCTGCGAAACGCCGTTGATGAGCGAGTGATCGTCGAGCCGCTCTACCGAGTCCCAGTCAACCCGGTACCCTTGCGCATCTGCAAAGGCGCGCGCTTCGGCCTCGAACCCGCCGCGCTGAGCGTGGCTCAGCGTTTCGCTCTCATCGTCTTCGATCAGCTCGCCTTCAACCTGACGAAAGGCGGTGGCGACATCGAGTTCGCGGATCAACTTGAACCTCGACTGGCCCTCAAGGATGAGATTGTAACGTCCATCATCCATCGCCTCGATCTCACCGATGCGGCCGACGCAGCCAACCGAATAGAGCGGCGCGCCTTCGACAGAGCGTTGCGGCTGGATCATCGCGATCCGCCGATCGCGCACCAGGGCATCGCCTACGAGCGCGCGATAACGCGGCTCAAAGATATGGAGCGGCAGCTGGAGCCCGGGGAACAGAACCGCGCCGGGCAGGGGGAAGATGGAAAGCCGGGAAGACATGCGCATTACCCAAACAGGATTTTTGACAGGCGGCGACGGGTCGAGACGACCCAGGAGTCCTCAAGGCCCACCGCTTCAAAGATCTGTAGCAGTTTGGTGCGCGCGGCGCCTTCGTTCCATTCGCGGTCCGCTTCGATCATGCCGAGCAACGTGTCCGCAGCCGCATCGCGATCGCCCGCAGCAAAGGCGGCTTCTGCGTATGCGAGGCTGGCATCCATATTAGCAGGATTGGCCCGCGCTGCGGCCTTTAGTTCGGCGAGCTCGCCATCGTCCACTTGCGTTCCGGCCAGCTCAAGCGCTGTCTTGGCCGCGGCAACGGCCGGATCGCTCGCCAGCTTGGGGTCGTTCTCGACTGCGGTAAGCACCTGGCACGCCTCGTCGACTTGATCCAGCGCGATCATCGCTCGGATCAACCCGGCATGCGCCGGTCCATTATCGCTCGCAAATTCGGTGACCTGGGCAAATATTCCGGCCGCGCGCTGCGCGTCGCCATCGGCGAGGGATTGTTCGCCCATGGCGATGAATTGCGCAATTTCTTCCGCAGAAGGGCCCTGCGCGGGCTCGCCTCCTTCAATAGGCAATTGCTTGAGCAGTTGATCAAGCACCTGCCTGAATTGCGATTCGCTGCGCGCGCTGGTCAGGTCAGCAACCGGTTGACCCTGGAACATGGCGTACACGGTCGGTATCGACTTGACCTGAAACTGGCCAGCGATGAACTGTTCTTCATCAACATTGACCTTGGCGAGGACCACGCCCTTGTCGGCATATTCGGCGCAAACCTTTTCCAGCATCGGGGCGAGCGCCTTGCACGGCCCGCACCATTCCGCCCAGAAATCGAGCACTACAAGCTTGGTCTGGCTCGGTTCGACCACGTCTTTGCGAAAGCGTTCGACCGCCTTTTGTTCGTCAATGTTCAGACCCATGCTGGCCAAGAGACAGTTCCTCCATCTGGCGCGCGTCGGAAGGGGGCCTTCATGGCGACGGCGCTGTGTTTCGGGTGCGGTCCAATTGTACCTGGACCTTCGTTCAAAGCTAATGTGGGGCACATGACGCACGATGTGAAGCGTTGGAAGGGGCTGGCGTGCGTCGCGCCGATGGATCACGCACAATTTGCGCTGAATTTCCTCTTGCGCCGCGCGAGACCCGCTGTTAGTTGGCGCGCCTCTCCGACGGGGCAGCGCCTGTATGTGCGCCCTGTGAGACGTCAGTGAGCGGGCGTAGCTCAGGGGTAGAGCACAACCTTGCCAAGGTTGGGGTCGGGCGTTCGAATCGCCTCGCCCGCTCCATTATTCCAACGACTCATGCTTCGTACGGGTCGTTTCCATGAAAAAAACATGAAAAACGCGGTGTGAGAATTTGCCATAGGGCATGCTCAGATCGCTGCGGTAGGCCATGCTGCTACCCCGAAAACAAGCGCTACTGGATGGGCTCAAATGCTCCCACCGCGCTGGCGCAAAAATTC
>JBCBKF010000127.1:0-7307 GCA_038522255.1 Pseudomonadota bacterium | reverse complement strand
GCCTATCGTGCCGCAATCGGCCCCGCTGGTTCAGCGTCGGCTGATGGACCCGATCCGCCACCGCGGCTTGCTCGATACGGTGCTTGCCGATCTGGCGCAGGATATGGGGCGTGAGCTTGAAGCGCGGCGTCAGGGCGCGCGTCGGCTTGAACTGGGATTGTGGCGGGTGGATGGTGAGGTTCTGGTGCGCCGGCTTGAACTTGCCTCAGCCACAAGCGAGGCGGGGCATATCACGCGCCTGTTTGGCGCCAAATTGGAGGATGTGGACGCAGGCTTTGGGATTGAGACGGTGCGCCTGCGCGCCAGTTGGGCCGAGCCTCTTGCCGCAAATCAGGGCGATATCGAACACGCGGCTGAGCGCCATGGTATATCGCTTAGCGCCTGTATTGACCGGCTCAGCGCGCGTCTGGGCCCGCAGGCGGTGCGGCGTCCGGTGCCCCGCGCCAGCCACGTGCCCGAACGCGCGCAAGCTTGGCAGGCTCCGATGCAGCCGCATCCGGCCTCACAGCCCGGTTTCGAATTTCATGCCAGACCTATGAAATTGTTTGACAAGCCGGAGAGAATTGCCGTGCTCTACGCATCGCCTGATGGCTTTCCACAGCGGTTTCGCTGGCGCGGCGAGGTGTGTGAGGTGGCGCGAGTGGAGGGGCCTGAGCGGATTGCGCCTGAATGGTGGCGCGAGCGATCAAGCGTGCGCTTGCGCGATTATTACCGGATTGAGGATGGGGATGGGCGGCGGTATTGGATATACCGCGATGGTATAGCTGGCGATGGCAGGGGCGGCCTGCCCGACTGGTATTTGCAAGGCCTGTGCGGGTGACGATTGAGCCCGATGGGGGTGTGACAAGGAGGACGATGCGGGAACGTCTTGCCGCAATCGCCCAATCCGATGCCATAAAAGCTTCATAATGGCGTTTTGATCAGGATTTCGTTTACGACTGGTGGTTATCCTTAGGGTATGAATATGCAGTCGATCACACGATCATCGCAGCGCCGCCCGCTGAGCCTGCTCGTCAAGGGCCGCGTCGAGTCGCGTGCCGTTTTTGTCGACCTGATCGATATTTCGGAAGGCGGCTGCAAAATCTGCGGAACTCGGGGTTTCGCTCAAGTCGGTGATCGCGTCGTCATGAAGGTTGGCGGGATCAACGCTCCGCTGGGAACGATTGCCTGGGTGCAGGACCGCATCGCTGGCGTTGCCTTTGAAGGCCAGATGCATTCCGCTGTGCTTGATCACCTATGCGCTTGCGCTAACGGCACGCACCCGCGGCATTGGTCCAGCCCCATACGCTCAATCTAGCGCTCAGGGCGAAGTTGCGCGCTTTGCATTAGACCTCGGCGGCATGAGAACATATAAAGAACGAATAACGTTCTGACGGTTCTCCAATGACACAACCAACGCTTAGACAAAAACTCGAAATCCTTGCCGATGCAGCCAAGTATGACGCGTCCTGCGCGTCCTCGGGCACGGCCAAGAAGAACTCTTTGGGCGGGCCAAACGGCAGAGGCGGTATCGGCTCAACCGAGGGGATGGGCATCTGCCACGCCTACGCGCCTGATGGCCGCTGCATCTCCTTGTTGAAGATATTGCTGACCAATCACTGCATTTTCGATTGCCATTACTGCATCAACCGCAAGAGCTCGAATGTTGCCCGCGCGCGCTTCACGCCGCAGGAAGTGGTTGACCTCACGCTCAATTTCTATCGCCGCAATTATATCGAAGGGCTGTTTCTCTCCTCTGGCATCATCAAGAGCTCAAACCACACGATGGAGCAGCTGGTCGAGGTTGCCCGCATCTTGCGCGAGGAACACGATTTTCGCGGTTACATCCACTTAAAGACCATTCCGGAGGCAGACCCTGAGTTGATTCATCAGGCGGGGCTGTACGCTGACCGCGTTTCGATCAATGTCGAATTGCCGACGCGCGCCGGTCTTACGCGGCTTGCGCCGGATAAGGATGAGGGCACGATCCAAAGCGCGATGGACAAGACCAAGGCGCGCATCATCGAGGCGAAAGATGAACGAAAGCGCTTCAAGAATGCGCCGCGGTTTGCGCCGGCGGGCCAGTCGACTCAGATGATCGTGGGGGCGGATGCGGCGAACGATACCGATATCGTGGGCAGGGCCAGCGCGCTCTATTCCGCCTTCGGCCTTCGCAGAGTGTATTACAGCGCGTTCTCGCCCATCCCGGATGCGAGCGCAGTGCTGCCGCTGAAGCGCCCGCCGCTGATGCGCGAACACCGGCTTTACCAGTCGGACTGGCTGATGCGGTTTTACGGTTATGCCCCGCAAGAGGTCGCGCAGGCGACCGGGAAAGACGGCAATCTGCCACTGGATATTGATCCCAAGCTCGCCTGGGCGCTGAAGTTTCGCGAGCAATTCCCGGTGGATGTGAACCGTGCACCCAAAGAGCAATTGCTGCGGGTACCGGGGCTGGGCACCCTGGCGGTGCAGCGTATTCTTCGTGCGCGGCGGCATCGGACCTTGCGGTTGGACGATGTGGCAAAGCTCACGCAATCGATCACCAAGGTGCGGCCCTTCCTCGTCGCGCTCGACTGGCGACCGACCACGCTGACCGATCGCGCAGACCTGCGCACGCTCCTGGCGCCCAAGTCTGAGCAGCTGGAGCTGTTCTGATGACCGCCATGCAGAACGTTTCGTTGGGCGCGCATTATGTCGTCCACCTGCCAGAGCCTGACGATTTTGCTTTCTGGCGAGAGCGGGCGCGGGGGCTTATCCAGTGCGATGTGCCGCCTGACCGGGTGTCCTGGGTGGAGCCGGGTGGGATGGGCGATCTGTTCGCGCAGGAAGGGCCGTCTCGCTCAGAGCGCCGCCTGCCAGTGCCGGGCGACGATGCGCGGCCCGTGCGCGTATCCAAACGCTTCATGAGGCTCGCACGCAACGCTGCCCTCCATTCCGATCCGGAGCGCTTCAGCCTGCTCTACCGCGTTCTGTGGCGGCTTCAGTCGAACCGGCAAGCCATGGAGGACAAGGCCGATCCCGATGTGCGCCGGATTGAGGAACTCGACAAATCGGTGCGTCGCGACAGCCATAAAATGCACGCTTTTGTACGCTTTCGCGAGGTCCGCGACGAAACAGGGGCCGAACACTACGTCGCCTGGTTCGAGCCTGATCACCACATCGTGCGCGCCAATGCCGGTTTTTTCATGCGCCGCTTTGCCAACATGAACTGGTCGATCCTTACCCCGCGCGGCTGCTTGCACTGGGACGGCACCACGATGCGCGAGAGCGGCCCAGCGCGGCGCGAGGACGCGCCCGATGGCGACCCGGTCGAGGCGCTGTGGAAGTCCTATTACGCCTCGATCTTCAATCCGGCGCGGCTGAAAGTGGGCGCGATGCTTTCCGAAATGCCCAAGAAATACTGGAAGAACATGCCCGAGGCCGAGCTTATCCCGGACCTGATCGCCGGGGCGCAGCGGCGCGAGGCGGGAATGGTGGCCGCCGGGCAGGTCGCGGGCGGTGCGCGCGACGAGCGTGAGCGCCCACACACGCTGGATGGAATTGCGCAAGGCATCGCCGCTTGCCGCGATTGTCCGATTGCTGAGTGCGGCACGCGGGCGGTTATGGGCGAGGGGCCTGCTGACGCGCCGCTGATGATCGTGGGCGAACAGCCCGGCGATCACGAGGATCAGCAGGGTAAACCCTTTGTTGGCCCCGCCGGACAATTGCTCGACGAATATCTGGTCAAAGCCGGGATTGCGCGTTCACAGACTTACGTCACCAACGCGGTCAAGCACTTCAAGTTCAAATGGAAAGGCAAGCGCCGCCTCCACCAGTCACCCGCTGCCAAGGAGATCGACACTTGCCGCTGGTGGCTTGAAGCAGAGCGCGCCGTGGTCAAACCGCGCGTGGTGCTGGCGCTGGGCGCGTCGGCAGCGAGGGGCTTGCTCGGCAAAACCGTCAGCATCTCCAAGGCGCGTGGCCAAGCGACACCGCTCGACGATGGCAGCGAGCTGTGGATCACCGCGCACCCTTCTTACCTGCTGCGGCTCGACGGCGAGGCGCGTGAAGAGCAGGCGGCGAAGTTTGCGGATGACCTGGCGGTGGTGCGCGAGCGGCTGACCCAAATCGCCGGCTGCTAGGCCATGCCCGACGCGCCGCTCACCCCCGACAAACGCACGCTCGAGGTCGATCCCGATCTCATCGAGGCACCTGAGCGAGCACCATTTGTCGAGCTGGGCCTCGTCAGCTGTTTCAGCTTCCTGCGCGGGGCGTCGGATGCGGTGGACCTTGTGATGAGCGCGCGCGCGCTGGGCTATGACGCGATCGGGATTGCCGATGCGAACTCGTTTGCCGGGATTGTGCGGATCCACACCGAAGCGCGAACGCTCAAGCTGCGCCCGGTTATCGGCGCGCGGATCGAGACGATCGAGGGCCTCGCTTTCCTTGCCTATCCCAAGACCCGCGCCGCCTATGGCCGTCTGTGCCAGCTCATCAGCGCAGGGCGTATGAGCACTCTGGAGGGGGAGTGGCAGGAAAAGGGCGTGTGCGAGATCAACCTTTTGATGCTGGCGGACCACGCCGAGGATGTGCAGCTGGTCCTACTCCCCCCGGAAAACCTGGAAGCGCGCTTCACCGTGCCTGACTGGGCGAGCAATGTCGTCGCGCTCGATGGCAGCGAACGGCGCGGGCAGTTGACGGGAGCGCTGGCGGACGTCCTGCCGCATCTGGCGGCCGGCCTGCCCACCCTTAAACACCTTGCGGCGAGCTATCTTTATCGCGGTGATGATATCGCGCGGATCGATCGGCTCGACACTCTGGCGCGCGAAAACGGCCTGAGCCTGCTCGCCACCAACGATGTCCATTACCACGCGGCTGAACGCCGCCCCTTGCAGGATGTGATGACCGCGATTGCGAACAAGACCACGGTCGCCGAAGCTGGCCATCTGCTCCATGCCAACGCGGAACGGCACCTCAAAAGCCCGCAGGAAATGGTGCGTCTTTTCGCCCGCTGGCCGCACGCCATCACCGCTGCGCGCGTGGTGGCGGATGCGTGTAATTTCAGCCTCGATGAACTGCGTTACGAATACCCGGAAGAGATTTATCCGGACGGCCAGTCCCCGCAGGAATATCTGGAAAGCGAGACCTGGAAGGGGGCAGACTGGCGATACCCGGCCAAGGATTATCCAGGGGGCATGCCTAAAAGCGTGCGCGAGACCCTGCACAAGGAACTCGCGCTGATCGGCAAGATGGAGCTCGCGCGCTACTTTCTGACGATCAAGGATATTGTCGATTTCGCCCGCAATGAGGTGTCGCCGCCGATCCTGTGTCAGGGGCGCGGGTCTGCGGCCAATTCCGCCGTGTGCTATTGCCTGGGCATCACCAGTGTTGATCCGGCCAAGCACGCTCTGCTGTTTGACCGCTTCATCTCTGAGGATCGCAAGGAGCCGCCCGATATCGACGTCGATTTCGAGCATGAGCGGCGCGAGGAGGTAATCCAGTATCTCTACCGCAAATATGGCCGCCACCGAGCGGGCCTGACCGCCACCGTCATCCATTATCGCCCGCGCATGGCGATCCGCGAAGTGGGCAAAGCCATGGGGCTGTCTGAGGATGTGACGAGCGCGCTCGCACGCACCGTGTGGGGCGGGTGGGGCCGCGAAATCAGCGAAAAACACGCGGCGGAAACGGGCCTCGATGTAAGCGATCCGCATTTGAAGCGTGTGCTTAAACTCACCGAGCAAATGATTGGAATGCCGCGCCATCTCAGCCAGCATGTGGGCGGGTTTATCCTCACTCAAGGGGCGCTGACCGAGACGGTGCCGATCGGCAATGGCGCAATGCCCGACCGTAGCTTCATCGAGTGGGACAAGGACGATATCGAGGCTTTGGGTATTCTCAAGGTCGATGTGCTGGCGCTGGGGATGCTCACCTGCATCAAGAAATGCCTCGATCTGCTGGAAGGTCACCACGACCGCGCGCTTACGCTCGCCACGGTCCCGCGCGAGGATCCGGAGACCTATGCGATGCTGCGGCGCGGGGATTCGCTCGGCGTGTTCCAGGTGGAAAGCCGCGCGCAGATGAACATGCTCCCGCGTCTGCGACCGCGCGAGTTTTATGACCTCGTGATCCAGGTGGCGATTGTGCGCCCGGGGCCGATCCAGGGCGATATGGTACACCCCTATCTGAAACGCCGCCGGGGGGCAGAACCCGTCCAGATCCCTGCGCCATCGCCGCAATATGGCCCGCCCGATGAGCTTTCGAGCATTCTGGGGCGCACGCTGGGGGTGCCGATCTTTCAAGAACAGGCGATGAAGATCGCGCTTGATGCGGCCAAGTTCTCCTCGAAGGAGGCCAACCGGCTGCGCAAGGCGATGGCGACCTTCCGTTCGCGCGGCATGGTGGATGAGCTGCAGGACATGATGGTCGAGCGGATGGTGACGCGCGGCTACGAACGCGACTTTGCCGAGAGGTGCTTCAACCAGATCCGCGGCTTTGGCGAATATGGCTTTCCCGAGAGCCACGCAGCCAGCTTTGCGCATCTGGTCTATGTTTCAAGCTGGCTCAAATGCCATTTCCCCGCCGCCTTTGCCGCCGCTTTGCTCAACTCGCAGCCGATGGGTTTTTATGCGCCCGCACAGATTGTGCGCGATGCAAGAGAGCACGGGGTTGAGGTGTTGCCAGCGGATGTAAACGCCAGCGAGTGGGACTGCACGCTGGAGGAAATCGGGGCGGCTGAGGACGCGCGTGAGGGGCGTCTCGATAAGCATATCGCGCTGCGTTTGGGGCTGCGCCAGGTGGATGGCCTGCCGGAGCATATCGCCGCAGCCCTGATCGCAGAGCGCGAGGCGAATGGGCCTTATCAAGATGTCACCGCGCTGCGTGAGCGCGCTGCGCTTGCACCATCGCATGTTGAGCGGCTTGCAAGTGCGGATTGCTTCACCTCGATCGGGCTTCCCCGCCGCCAGGCCCTGTGGGATGCGCGAAGCTTGATCAACGCGCCCGATCTGCCGCTCTTTAAAGCTGCTGCAACGCGCGATGAAGGCGCGGAGCGGCGTGTGGCTCAGCTTCCGGCGATGCCGATGAGCGAAGAAGTCGTCGCTGATTATCAGACCACGCGGCTCAGTTTGAAAGCGCATCCCATGGCGTTTTTGCGCCCTGAACTGGCCGAGCGCGGCTTTGTGCGCGCGTGCGACCTGCGCAGCCGCAAATATCGCGCGATGGTGCAGGTTTCAGGGGTGGTCCTCATCCGCCAGCGGCCGGGCAGCGCGAAGGGCGTGTGTTTCATCACGCTGGAGGATGAGACCGGGGTGATCAATCTCGTCGTATGGCCTGACCTTAAGGAGAAG
>JBCBKF010000126.1:0-7358 GCA_038522255.1 Pseudomonadota bacterium | reverse complement strand
GTCTTGTTCAGGAACGCAACCTGTTTGAGCCCCTTGGCCGACACATCGACGCGTGCGGGCGCGCGAAAAAGCTTGAGATCGCCAAGATCCTCTTCCGTTGCTGTGACCAAAGCAACGGCCAATGCCGTCTCCTGAAGTGTTTCGGCGCGGCGCGCGCCTGTCACAACTATCCGGTCCGCATCCATCATAGCCATGGGCGGTGATGGGGGTGGAGGCGAGCGCAAGCGGTAATCGCGCACCGGCGATCCGGCTGCGGTGCTGCCAAAGGGATAGCACGTCAGCCGCAGGGGCTGCGCGCGCGGCGGCTGCGCGAGGCCCTCATAATCGCTTTCAATATTGAGCTCGCCCGCGACGATCTGCAGCTTGGCGTTGTCAAAGCTTTGACTGTTATCATTGAGCAGCGTCAGCCAGCTGAGCCATTGCATCGAAAACTCATCCCCGCGTCCCTTCTCACCCAAATTGGCGACATAGTTTGCCTGCCAGTCGAAACCCCAGGAGAGATAGGTGAGCACGACCTCATAGGTCCCGCCGGTCTGCGAGCGCGTGTCGACAGAGTAGACCGGCTTGGCCGAAAGCCCGGCGGGTACGCGGTTAAAGGTGAGCTTCTCCGGAAGGCCGGCGCACCGCACCGCTTCGAAGCCTTGCCCGGTTTGAAGCACCAGCCCGCCATCGGCGCGAGTGCGCACAATCGCATCCTCGCTGACCGCTTCGCCGGTCGCCGGGTTGCTGCGCGTGATCGTCACGCGATTACCCAGCGCGCCGTTGACCAGCGCGGCTGGCGAGAGCAGTTCGGCGTTGCGGTTCTTCTCGATCGTGCCGCCGGGCAGCCCGGTTACAATCGCGCTGACGCCGACCATGCCTTCTGCAACGCCGACGAAGCGTATGCGCGATTCTCCCGCAGGCAGCGTCACTGTGCGGGTCTCGCTGATCATGGCAAAGCCTTGCGGGTCGTCGCGCTCCAATTCTTCGCCGACATCACGGGACGGATCGCGGTAGATCGTTACCGAGAGATCGCTCGGCGCTGAGGCATCGACCACTTCGCGCGCCTGCGCCATGGGCGCGGCACAAGCGGCGCATAGAGCGATCAGGAAAGCGGCAACCCGCATGGCCCGGCCCTCCCCCCCTGCCCGCGCTTACCAGCGGGTCTCATAGGTGACGCGCACCACTCGCTCGCCTTCTGCGGGCACGGGTATGGTATAGACGCGGGATTCGTAATTCTTTTGCTCGCCTTCGATATCTTCGCTCACCACGCGATAATCATAGGCCCACCAATAACGGCCGAGACCGTTCTGAGTGAGCTTGACCTCAACCGGCTCATCCTTGGCGTTGGTGATCGTATAACGCATCGTAGTACGATAATAACTCGTGCGCTTGTTCCATTCCGACTGACCGCGACGCACCACTTCGTCATTAGCGTCAAAGACCTGCCAGCGCGCGCCCTTCACCCATTCTTCGCGAGTAATCCGCTCACGCGATTCCACTTCGGCCTGAGCGGTGATGTCAAACGCTTCACCCGTCACCAGCGACAATTCGCTGCCCATGGGCGTGTGGTTGATGCTGTTCTCGCCGATGAATTGCGGAGTGCCCTGGCTGTCGCGCTGATAGAAACGCACCGTGCCCGCTGGCAGAGCATCGCCCAGCCCTTGGTCGCGCGAGGAGGAAAAAGCGATTGCGCTCGCGACATTGCGCGGGTTCTGATCGTTCTGCTGCCAACCAACGCCGATCGAATAAATCTTCCGAGCAGGCACGCCCTGAACATCGAGGAAGCTCACTTGCTTGGTCTGCGCATTCGCGATCGTGGTGCGGCCGGAGATTGGGTAGAGATAAAAATCGCCCAGACGCTCGCGATCCGCACTCTCAGTCCCGGCGCGCGTCATGCCGCGATTGCCAAAGCCGCGCCCGCCTTGCCCGTTGGGATTGCCCGCCACCAGCAGCGTGTCGGCCTGGTGGAAGGTCGTGCCCGAATTGTTGGTCAGCGTGACCCAGCCTTGCATGTCGATCGAATTGTCGCGCTCATTGTAAAGCGCGACATAGTCCGAACTCCATCCCAGCCCGCCGGTGAGATAGCGCAAGGAGACAGGCCGAGTGCCGCCGCGCGCACTGTCGAGCCGCACGGACAGCGTCGGGCGTGCCCGCAGATTGGGCGGCACCCGGTCAAAGATGACGCGCACCGGCAAGCCATCATCGCGCAGGACTTCGATCCGGTCGCCGATCTGGATGACAACGCCGCCTGCGGTCGAGAGCACCTTGGCGCGCTCCTTGGTCTCGATGCCGGTGGCGGGATTGGTGCGCAGCAGCGTAACCGTCTGCCCAATCGCCTTTTCCATCATCTTGGTCGGCGTCAGCAGATCGTAATCGAAGTTCTGCTCGACAATCGCGGTGTCGGGCGCGGAGAAACTCAGCGTTTCGGGCCGGATATTGGCGGAGACATCCGGGAACTCGATCCGGCTTTCACCGCGCGCAATATCAAGCTCGCGCACATCCTGAACCAGAGCCAGATTGCGATTGTAGATCGTGACGGAGACATCGCCTTGCTGGGTATCTCCGGGATCGGGGACCGATTGCGCGGCGCTGGGTGCAGCCAGTATCGCCAGTGCCAAAACGCCTGCAACGCGCAGCGCGTGTGAGCGTTCAAAACCGATTGCAGTCATGCACTCCCCTCCTAAAGTGTCGCATGCGCATTATTCGGAACGCTGCGTGTATCCCATGTGAACATGAAGATTTTCGATTGCCTTACGGAGCGAGGCCGCTTGATATCCTTCCCATGATCAGGGCTGGTTTGCCTTTGCCTGTTGCATAACGCGCGAGACCTTGTCTCCAATGGCGGATACGCTGAACGGCTTGGCGATGAAATGCATATCTGGAATATTGATTTCCTTGCGTAATTGTTCTTCGGCATAGCCCGACATGAAAAGGATCGGCATGTCGGGTCGATGCCGCCGGATTGCGCGAACCATGGCAGGCCCGTCCATGCCCGGCATCACGACATCGCTGACGACCAGGTCAAAGTCTTCGCCCTCGCCCAAAGCTGCGAGCCCCTCCTCACCCCCCGGACAGGCCGTAACCTGATATCCTGCACGCGTCAGAGCCCGCTCGGCGACAGCGCGCACCATGTCCTCATCCTCCACCAACAGGACCCGCCCGCCAGCGGACCAGTCCGACGAAACCGGCACGGGCGTTTCCTTTTTGCGCGGGGCCTCTCCGCGGTGGACGGGGAAATAGATGGTGAACCGGGCCCCCGTGGGCACTCCCTCGCCATCCATGACGTTGTCGGCGAAAATGAAACCGCCTGATTGCTTGACGATGCCGTAAGCGGTCGACAGGCCAAGGCCCGTTCCTTTGCCCTGCTCTTTCGTCGTGAAAAAGGGCTCGAACAGCTTGGGCATCGCGTGCGCGGGTATTCCTCCGCCAGTATCTTGCACGATCAGAACGGTGTAATCGGCTGCGGGCAGGACCTCGGATCCCAACTGAATGACCTGTTTGGCGTGGAGGCTGCGTGTCAGCAGCGATATCCGCCCCGTAGCCGCACCAAAGCGCGGCGCGTTGGAGTTGATCGCATCGCGCGCATTGACCGCAAGGTTCATGATGACCTGTTCAAGCTGCTGAGGATCGGCGCGTACCGGGCCAAGGTTGCGATCGTGCTGGACGTAATACGTAATTTTCTCACCCAGCAGCCGCTTGATCAGCGGGCTGACCTCGCTCACCACATCGGGCAATTGCAGGACTTCGGGACGCAGCGTCTGCTGGCGCGAAAAGGCGAGCAACTGCCGTGTCAGAGCGGCGGCGCGGTTGGAATTGGCCTGGATCTGCTGGATGTCGTCATAATCGCTGTCGCCCGGCGTGTGACGCAGCAGCATCAGATCGCAGGTTCCGATAATAGCCGTGAGCACGTTGTTGAAATCGTGCGCCACACCGCCCGCAAGTTGCCCCACCGCCTGCATCTTTGTGGCCTGGGCAACCTGGCGCTTTAACTGGTTTTCCTCACTGGAATCGGCGAGGCTTATGAGCACCGCCGCTTGGCCCAGACCGCGCACGCCCGCCAGGCCAAGGGAAACGGTCTCGCTGGGCTCATGCGCAAGCCGCACCGCCATATCGCCACTGGTCGCTGGCCCACGACCATGCCGTCGCACTGCATCAGACAGCGCCGCTTTGTCTTCGTGCACGACCAGATCGGTCGGGAAAGCCGGGAGGCCGCGCCCCTCGCGATCCACCGAACGCAAGAAAGCATCGTTTGCGAACAGAAACCGCCCGTCACGGTCAGTCATGGCAAGGCCAAGTGGCAATTGGCCCAGCAGCGCATCAAGCTGCGCCACACCGGCCTGGCTTGACCCATCCCAGCCGCTGCCAATGCCCACTCCGCTGTCAATCAAGAGCATCAGGGTCGAGCTTTCATCCGCCCGGGCATAGCCTTCTGCATCGGGCTCATCGAGCGCAACATCGATCAGGGTTTGCGGTTTGCCCCCCCGCCCCTCGCGCGCAAAGAACAGCCGGTCGCGGTCGTCTGAGCGCAGCAGGGAGACAAAGTCCTGCCCCACCAGCGTGGCTGTGGGATCGCCCGCCGCCCGCTCGGCAAAGCCCGCGCTGACCGAACGGATCGTGCCATCGGCGCTGGTGATGGCCGTCTCGATCCCGGCCCGGCTCAGCATCTCCCCATAGGGCCCCGACAAATCGAGCGCTTCGAGCCTCGAGGTCTCTTGCGGGGCGATAGGCTCAAAGCGCCAGATCAAGTGATCATCTGCGCGCCCTGCGCGCCGCGCGGTGGCGCTCCATTGCGGCTCTTTCGATGAAAGACCGGGCAGTTTCTCAAGCCGCACCGAACCGTCGCGCCAGGCCTTCCGCGCGGCGCTACTCAGTGCTTCGAGCCCCTCGCGCTCGACTGGCATTTGCGGCGGCGCGCTCGCTATTCCGAAGGCATCGACATAAATGCTGTTGGCGCAGACCATGCGGTTGGCGCGATCTGTGATTGCCACCGCCACACCGCGCGCTCGACCGTCGCCTTCAATCGCGGCGAGGGTAACTGACCAATCCTGCGCGAGCGCTGCGGTTTCAGCTGGTTCCGCATTCGACCGGTCAAAGGCATAGATCGCGCCAAGCAGGAGCGCAGTTGCACATGCAAAAACAACGGTCACGACAAGGTTCGTCGTGGCGACGTACACGACGAGAACGCTAACCAGCAGGCCCATGCCCAGGCCTGCCCAGGTGATCGGAGACGCGCGGACGATCCCTCCCGCTGCGCCCGATGCGCTGTTTGTTGAAAAGACACTGTCCAAACGCTTTGTCCCTCGTACGGCAGGTGGCAGCAATGCTGCCGAACGCGCGCTACGCATCAAACTCTCAAGCTAGTTCGATTTGAGACGCTGGTCGAGACGCTGTTCCATCGCTTTCAGACGTTTTGCCCGTCTGCGCGTCACCATCCATCGCCACACGAGGCTGGAGACGACATATCCCAGCGCCGAAGCGACGACTGACATCACCATGAACCCGAAGATGGTGACCGCCGCCATTTCGGAAAACTCCACCAGCCATGTCAAGAGCCCGTAGCTGAGTTCTTCCGGCGCAACCTCGCCCGTAGACTGATCGATATTGAGCACGAATTCGCCGATCTGGTTGGCCACCACCAGCCAGAATGCGAGCGTGAACGGGTTTGTTACAAAGGTCACCAACGCCGCCAGAGGCACATTGGCGCGCGCGGGCAAAGCCAAAAACGCGGCGAGAAAAATCTGGCCGACCGGAATGATGAAAGCCGAAAACAAGCCCAGAGCGATCCCCCGCGGGACCGAGCGACGTGTAAAGCGCCACAGCGCAGGCGACAGAAAACGATGCGCAATCGGCGCAAGAAACCGGTTTCGCGCCATTTGCTCACGCGAGGGCATATACCGGCGAATGAGATCGCGCCCCAGCGTCTTGGAGCGCCAGGAGAACTTCTTTCTGTGTCGCGGTTTGATCGGCGGTTGACTCACGTATCCGCCTTTTCAGCGGCCAGATGCACGGACGGGCTCTCTGGGTATCGGAGCGCTTGCTTTTGAGCAGGAGGAGAAAAAATCGGTCTTGTTCGCACAACTCTGCCAATATGGGTTCGCGACCTGCCGTGGCAATCGCCAGATCTTGCCATCTGGCAGGGCAAAAGCGACGAACCGTGCCGAAAGTGGCTTTTTCCCGCCGGGATCACCCCTTTTCCCGCATCAGCCGCGCCTTATCGCGTTTCCAGTCCCGGTCCTTGATCGTCGCACGCTTGTCATGCGCCTGCTTGCCCTTGGCCAGCGCTAGCTCCACTTTCGCCCGGCCCGTTGCGTTGAAATAGATCGAAAGCGGAACCAGCGTCATGCCCTTGCGCTCCACCGCGCCAAACATCTTGCCGATCTCGCGTTCGTGCAAGAGCAGCTTGCGCGGACGGCGCGGCTCGTGATTGAGCCGGTTGCCGTGGCTGTATTCGGGAATGTTTGAATTGATGAGCCACACCTCGCCATCGCGCACTTCGGCATAGCTCTCCGCGATCGTCGCCTCACCCGCGCGCAGGGCCTTCACCTCCGTGCCCTGCAGGGCAAGCCCGGCTTCGAATGTGTCCTCGATATGGTAGTCGAAACGCGCGCGGCGATTGTCCGCGACGGTTTTCAGCTTGTCGAACGTTTTGGGTTTGGGCCGTGCCATGGTGGCGGGCACATAGGGGTTGGTGTCCAATTTGGCAAAGGGCAGGCAAAGACGTGATGAAAGGTTCGGTGAGCCAATCAAGCATTAGCAGTGGCACTCTTTGTCTCACCCACGTAATCTCGTGCGGCGATTCTCTTTGGCTTGGAAATTCAGGGGCTTTTCATGCGCATTTGTGTGTTTTTCGCCGCCATCGCGGCTGCTTTTGTCGGCGTTTGGCCAACCGCAGCCTCCGCTCAAGAGCCGCCCAGCGCCCCGCTTGAGGCTTATGGCGCGCTCCCCATGGTCGAAGACGCCGTGGTTTCGCCCAATGGC
Source organism: Pseudomonadota bacterium (assembly GCA_038522255.1). Taxonomy (GTDB): domain Bacteria; phylum Pseudomonadota; class Alphaproteobacteria; order Sphingomonadales; family Sphingomonadaceae; genus Erythrobacter. The sequence goes on along the minus strand of JBCBKF010000126.1, from coordinate 398 downwards.
ACTTACACCGCGCTGCTCATGAACCAGCGCTCAGAGCGGGCGATCACCATTCTTGATGCTACGGGCAAGCCGGTAAAGCAGCTCGTTGTGGGCGCAGCCAAGGTTCGCAGTATCGAGTGGGTTGGCGAAGAAGCGGTGCTGGTGCTGCGGACGGAAACCGGCACGCTCCCCGTCCAGTACATCAATCGCAAGCAGGAGTTCCTGCGCGGTAATGTGATCCCGCTTGATGACCGGCGTCCCATCATTTCGATCTTCGCCGAGCAGAAATACATCGCCAATGTTCTGACTGGAAATTACGGCATCCGTAATGTGGATGGTCGTTGGGTTGGCTTTTTTGGCGGTTTTCGGCGCGGTAATCGCTCCGGCGATCGCAACCGCCTGCTTGATCGCGCTCCAGC
>JBCBKF010000125.1:0-7370 GCA_038522255.1 Pseudomonadota bacterium | reverse complement strand
CCATGCACACGCCCGCTATACAGCAGGTCGAGCGCGTCGATGGTCATTTTCATGTCGGTTGCGTTCTTGCCTTTGGTCAGGTCGAACTGCTGCTGGGGTTCGATGCCATAGCGGTGCATCTTGTCGATCCACCCTTTCAGGCTGGTCTTGCGCCAATTGCCGTAAGCGCGCCGGATGTTGACTTGGCCAAGCTCGGCGAGGACGGTGAGCACCGGATCGATCGCAGCATGGCTGGCGTTGTCGGCGTCAATAAGAAGGGCGATATTGGTCGCAAGGGTATAGGTCATCACCGCCCAAATGGTCGAGCCAGGCGCTCCGGGCAAGCGGTTTATCGATGAACCTCCGGACTGCGATCATCCGCGAACGCACACAGGGCGTAACTGGAAGGCATCATTGACAGCGGCGCGCTTGCGAGGCGGGCCATCGAACCTTAGATGAGTCGCTATGAACGATCTAGCCAACACGCCATCTTCCGCGCCGGACGTGGAGCGCCCACCTCGCCAGCGCAAGCCTGACTGGATCCGTGTGCGCGCGCCGGTGAGCAAGGAGTACAACGAGACGCGCAAGCTGATGCGTGAGCTCAATCTCAACACGGTGTGCGAAGAAGCCGCGTGCCCCAATATCGGTGAGTGCTGGTCCAAGAAGCATGCCACTGTCATGATCCTGGGCGATGTCTGCACACGGGCCTGCGCGTTTTGCAACGTGAAGACAGGGATGCCGCGCGCGGTTGATCCATTGGAACCGGAAAACACCGCTGTTGCTGCGGCCAAGATGGGGCTGGAACACATCGTCATCACAAGCGTGGACCGCGACGATCTGCCTGATGGCGGGGCAGGACAGTTCGTGAAAGTGATCGAGGCGCTGCGGCGCAACACACCTGATACGACCATCGAAATTCTGACGCCCGATTTTCGCGGGAAGATGCGCGCCGCTGTCGAGGCGATCTGCGAGGCGGGACCAGATGTGTACAACCACAATCTGGAAACCGTGCCCCGGCTTTATCCCACGATCCGCCCCGGCGCGCGTTACTACGCCTCGTTGCGGTTGCTTGAAGAGGTAAAGGCGCACAATCCCATGATCTTTACCAAGTCGGGCATCATGCTTGGCCTGGGGGAGGAGCGCCTCGAAGTGCACCAGGTAATGGACGACATGCGCAGCGCTGAGGTCGATTTCATCACTATGGGCCAATACCTCCAGCCGACGCCAAAACATGCAAGGGTCGAAGAGTTCGTGACGCCAAAGACCTTTGACGCCTATGGTTCGATTGCCCGGGCGAAGGGGTTTCTTCAGGTTGCCTCCAGCCCGCTGACGCGTTCATCCTATCACGCTGGTGACGATTTTGCGGTGATGCGGGCCGCGCGCGAGGCCAAGCTATCCAAAGAGCAGCGCCAGCAGGACCGGCTCAAGGTTTAAAGGCCTGCCCATTCGATGCCGTCCGTCCGTGAAGTGAGGCAATTGCCCTACACCCCTGAGCAGATGTTCGATCTGGTCGCGGATGTTGGCAATTATCGCAAATTCCTGCCCTGGGTGGTGGCAACTCGCGTGCGTTCCGACAGCGACACGGAGATGCTCGCTGACATGGTGGTGGGTTTTAAAAGCCTGCGCGAAAGCTTCACCTCGCGCGTGACCAAGGATCGAGCGAACGAAATCCGGGTCCACTATGTCGATGGGCCGCTCTCTGATCTGGAGAATATCTGGCTGTTCCGACCCTTTGGTCTCGAGAGTTGCGAGATCGAGTTCTACGTCGATTTCACGTTCAAGAACGCGATGTTCGAACGTATTGCCGGTCAGTATTTTGACCGTGCCTTTCGCATGATGGTCGCAGCTTTTGAAAAACGCGCGGCTCAGCTTTACGACACCGAAAACGTGCTGCGCTAAGCAGTCTGGGGCAGGAGCAGTTCCAGCGCACACATGGTCGCCTGGTGGCGGATCACCGCTCGCGCTTTGTCCGGGTCATCGCCGCCGTCAAAATGTTTCAATTCGCCCTCTTCCTCGCAGGACTGCCCGCGATAGGCACGGGCAAATACGACAGTGCCCACGGGTTTCAATTGCGTTCCCCCGCCGGGACCCGCCACTCCGCTGATCGCGACTGCGACGTCTGCGTTAGAGCGCTCCAGAGCTCCTTGCGCCATGGCCCAGACGCAGCCGATCGAGACCGCGCCGAACGTTTCGATAATGTCGGAGGCCACTCCGAGCATCTCCATTTTGGCTTCGTTCGAGTAAGTGACAAAGCCGCGATCCAGAACCGCTGATGATCCGGCGATTTCCGTCAGCGCGCCAGCGACAAGCCCGCCTGTGCAGCTCTCTGCGGTGGCGATCATCCGGCCGGCCTTACGGTTTTCCGCAATCACCCGCGCCGCCAGCGCATCGACGTCCGCGGGTAGAAGGCCCCCGCTCATTCGCTGTCCATGGCTTCGGAACCCACCGTCACGGTCCCGCCCGTCTTGCACACCGGCGGATTGTCGAGATCGACCAATTCCACAATGAAAGCCACAAGGCCGCTGACGTTATCAGCGGGAAGCGGACTTAGGAGTTCGGCGCCGCGATCAATCTTGCCGCAGCTGTCAGTCTTGATCTGTTCGGCGATGAGTTGCCCCATGATCCCATCGACAAAGGGACGCAGCGATTCAGCGGGCATGGAGGCAATCATCTCCCCTGCACCCTGGTTATCACCTTCGGCCTGGGCAGCGATAAAGACTTTGAGGAACCGGGATGTGCCATCCCAACGCTTATCTTGCTGAGTGCGGAATTGCTGAATGAAGTTCAGACCGTCGGCGCTTTGCAGAAAGCTTTCTCCGCCAAATTCCTCACCGCACTTCTTGACTGTCGCTTCATAGGCGGCGGGCATGGCGTAAATCACTGCATCGGCGGCGTCTTCGGGAGCGACACAGGCTTGCTGCGCGTGAGCGGCCTGAGCCGAGGCAAGCGCGGTAACGGCAAGGACGGGGGCAAGAAACGGACGTTTCATTAAGCGGTCTCCAGAGTTGAGAGGGATACGATTGCTTGAGCGGCGATGCCTTCGCCCCGACCCGTAAAGCCGAGGCGTTCGGTGGTGGTGGCCTTGATGCTGACGGCGTCTTCCCCAAGGCCGCACAGGCGCGCGACTTCGGTGCGCATGGCCGGGCGGTGAGGGCCGATCTTGGGCGCTTCACAGATTACGGTGAGATCAATATTGCCGAGTGTGTAGCCTGCGCGGCGTGCCAGTTTCACGGCGTGTTCAAGAAATTGGCCGGATCGCGCGCCAGCCCATTGCGGATCGCTGGGCGGGAAATGCGTGCCGATATCGCCTTCGCTGACAGCGCCAAGCACGGCGTCTGTGATGGCATGGAGCGCGACATCGGCGTCCGAGTGTCCTGCAAGGCCATGGGTGTGTTCCAGCCTGATCCCGCACAGCCACAATTCTTCGCCTTCGACAAGCCGGTGTACGTCATATCCCTGGCCCACACGGTATGGCGCTGCGATGGGTTTGGTCATCAGGTCTTCCGCAAAGGTGATTTTCTTGAGTCGCTCGTCCCCATCTACAAAGGTAACTGAACCTCCGCTGGCTAAAAGCACTTGTGCATCATCGCCCGCATCAGGCTCACCTTGCCAGGTGTTGTGAGCGGCCATGATGTCGCCATAGCGGAAAGCCTGCGGTGTCTGCACGCGGCGCAGCATCTCCCTTTCGGCCTTTCCCGACATGGTGCCCGCCTCGCTCGCCACGGCCAGGCTGTCAACGACGGGCAGCGTCGGGATGGCGCCGGGATAATCATCAAGCGCGAAGAGAAGCCGCTCGATCACCGCTCGCGTAAGATCAGGGCGCGCTGCATCGTGGATCAGCACGCGTTCGGGAGAGAAATCGGCGAGCGCTCCCAACCCCTGTCGCACCGAGATCTGGCGCGTGGCACCGCCGACAATAGTGATCAACCCGTCCGGATTGCCCGCCGCTTCGCGCGCTTCGGTGTGCATCCCCTCCGGGACCACAATCACCAGTGTTTCGCATCCAGCCTTCATCAAGGCGCGTACAGAGTGTTGGAGCACGGGGATGCCGCGAAGTGTGCGAAATTGCTTGGGCGTGTCGCCGCCGGCTCTGAGACCCTTGCCCGCAGCAACGATGACAGCGGCGAACGCGGGAAGGGGTGTGGCCTCAACCATTGCCCAAAAGCGCTTAGGGTCTGGACGGATTTTTCGCAATCCACTATGCGACTGCTCAAATTTTAGGCATACAACCTTATGACTTCAATCCCTCCTGCGCCTGCGCACAGGCCCATGCTCAAACCGATCCAGATCGGGCCGGTCACGATTGACGAGCCCGTGCTGCTCGCCCCTATGACAGGCGTTACGGACAAGCCCTTCCGTGTGCTCGTGCGGCGCTATGGCTCGGGCCTTAACGTGACCGAGATGATCGCGAGCGAAGCAGCAATCCGCGAGACGCGTCAATCTGTGCAAAAGGCGGAGTGGGACCCGAGCGAAAACCCGGTTTCGATGCAGCTTGTGGGCTGTGACCCGGCCTCCATGGGAGAGGCGGCCAAGCTGCAGGAAGGCAATGGCGCAGCGATCATCGACATCAATTTCGGCTGCCCGGTTCGCAAGGTTGTTGGCCAGCTTGCTGGCAGCGCGCTGATGCGCGAGGTGCCGCTTGCCACAAGGTTGATGGAAGCGACCGTCAATGCTGTTGATGTACCCGTAACGGTCAAGATGCGAATGGGTTGGGACCACCAGAGCCTGAACGCGCCTGAGCTCGCCCGGATTGCCGAGGATCTGGGGGTCAAGATGATCACTGTTCACGGTCGCACCCGCAACCAGATGTATAAAGGCAGCGCTGACTGGTCGTTTGTGCGCAAGGTCAAGGAGGCGGTGTCGATCCCGGTCATCGTCAACGGCGATATCTGCACGATTGACGATGCGGCTAAAGCGCTGGAGCAATCGGGTGCGGACGGGCTGATGATCGGGCGCGGCGCTTATGGCAAGCCATGGCTGCTGGCCCAGATCATGCACTGGCTGCGCACCGGAGAACGCATCCCGACCCCCGATTTTGACGAGCAATACGCGACTCTGATTGAGCATTACGAACGCATGCTGGACCATTATGGCCCCAATGTCGGAACCAAGATCGCGCGCAAGCATCTGGGTTGGTATACAAAGGGCATGCATGGCTCTGCCGAGTTCCGCCATTTTGCGAACACGATAGATGATCCCAAGCAAGTGCTGGGCGAGATTGAACGGTTTTACGCGCCATTCCTTCACCGCCGCGCCGCCGCGGCCTGAAATCGCGCGCCCAAATGGCCACTGAACCCGCTGCACCCACATCTCCAACTTCGCTTCTCGAACAGGCGGCGCCCGATGCTGCCGTGCAGATTTCAGGTTTGGTATTCTCGCTAATTCTGGTTGATCCAAATGGACAAGTCACGCAAGTGAACCATGCAGCGGAAGCGTTGTTGGGGACCAGCGCCAAGCGGATCATCGGACAATCGCTTGATGAGATCATCACCCCGCTCGATGATCGGGTGGCCAATTGGCTGCGCGCGGGCGAGGGTGCCCTGGTGGCGCGCGATGTCCGCATAAAGCTGGCCGGGCTCGAAGTTTCCGTCAATCTGACCATGTCGACCCTGGCCGCACATCCTGGCTGGCGGGTGATTACAGTGTCGCAACTCGGCCCCGAAAAGGCTTCGAGTGAGGAGCGAGGGTCTGCCTCCCTGGGAGCGCCGTCCATCCTTGCGCACGAGATCAAGAACCCACTCGCCGCCATTCGCGGCGCGGCGCAGCTGATCGCGCGAAAGCTGCCGTCTGCGGACAAGTCGCTTGCGCGCATGATCACGGACGAAGTGGATCGCATCGCGCGCCTGATTGACCGGATGCAGCAATTGGGCAGCCAGGTTCTGGAACCAAGCCAGCCTTGCAATCCGCATGAGGCCATTCGCTCGGCTTTGGCAACGGTGCGGGCGGCAGGGCTAAATGGTGTGGAGGTTGTCGAGGAGTTTGACCCCTCCCTGCCACTCATTCTCGCCAATCGGGACGCCCTGGAACAGGTGTTGATCAACCTCATAACCAATGCACGCGACGCAGCGGCGCAAACGGCGGCACGCACAGGCAGCGCGGATACGGGGCGGGTGACAATCCGCACACGCTATGTCAGCGGGCTGGTCTACAACGCCACGCGTTTTGGCCGCACGGTTCGCCTGCCGATTGAAATCTGCGTCTCGGATAATGGATCGGGCGTCGATGCAGAGGTTCGTGACCGACTGTTTGAACCCTTCGTTTCATCCAAACCATCCGGGCAGGGTCTGGGGCTGGCTCTGGTGCGCAAATTGATGCGTGACATGGAGGGCAGCATCAGCCACGAGCGCGAGGGGCGTGCGGGCTTGACCCATTTTCGCTTGCATCTGCCAATTGCCGTCACTGAGCCGAGCGGGAAGGGACGGCGTTGAACCGGTCCGGCGCGCCAAAAGTCCTGCTGGTCGAAGACGACAGCGCGATTGCCACTGTCATTGAGGCCGCGCTCGAGGATGAGGGCTTTTCCATCACGCGAGTGGCCACCCTGGCAGCGCGCGATGCTGCTCTGGCCAAAGCGCCCTTCGATGTGATGCTGACAGACGTCATTCTGGAAGATGGCGATGGACTTTCCAGCCTTGCCAATGTCCGCCGCGAAGCGCCGATCATGCCTGTCATCGTGCTGTCGGCGCAAAACACGCTCGATACAGCAGTGCGCGCGAGCGACAGCGAGGCTTTTGAATACTTCCCCAAACCGTTTGACCTTGATGAACTTGTCCAGGCCGTGTGCCAGGCGGCGGGTGCGCGCGCTGAGGGCGAGGAGAACGCGACCGAGGCTCCTGTAGAAGGCCTCCCGCTCGTTGGGCGCAGTGCGGCGATGCAAGGCGTTTATCGGATGATAACGCGGGTGCTGCGCAATGATCTGACCGTACTGGTGACGGGGGAAAGCGGGACGGGCAAGGAATTGGTGGCAGATGCCATCCATCAGCTGGGTAGCAGACGCACCGGGCCATTTGTCGCAGTCAACGCTGCTGCGATCCCCGCCAACCTGATCGAAAGCGAACTGTTCGGCCACGAAAAGGGCGCGTTTACAGGAGCGATCGCGCAAACCATCGGAAAATTTGAACAGGCCAATGGCGGCACGCTGTTCCTCGATGAAATTGGCGACATGCCGGCCGAGGCGCAAACGCGTCTGTTGCGCGCCTTGCAATCAGGACGCATCAGGCGCGTGGGCGGCCGGCAGGAAATCGAGGTGGATGTGCGCATTATCGCTGCCACGAACAGGGACCTTGCTCCGTTGATCACCAGCGGCGCGTTTCGTGAAGACTTGTTCTACCGACTAAATGTGGTGCCCATCGCCCTCCCGCCGCTGCGTGACCGGGCTGGCGACGTTCCAGTGA
>JBCBKF010000124.1:0-7487 GCA_038522255.1 Pseudomonadota bacterium | reverse complement strand
CGCCGCGCATCGGCAACCGAAAGCTTTTCAAGCTTTTCGGTCACATTGCGCTTCTTGCGCATTCCGGCGGTGTCGATCAGGCGGATATCGCGCAGGCCATCATCCTCGGGATCATCGGAGGCGACGCGCGGATCGCGCCATTGCCAGTCAATCGCGATAGAATCGCGGGTGATTCCGGCTTCGGGCCCGGTCAGCAGGCGGTCTTCTCCCAAAAGGCGGTTGATCAGCGTTGACTTGCCCGCATTGGGACGGCCCACAATCGCGAGCTTGAGGGCCCCAAGCGGCGCATCATCATCGTCAATTTCCAGCCTGGCCATCTCGACCTCGGCCTCCCACTCGTCCGCCTTGTCGCCGATGATGGGCCACAGCGCGCCGAACAGGTCCGCCACCCCTTCGCCGTGCTCGGCTGAGAGCGCCACCGGTTCGCCCAGACCCAGCGAATAGGCTTCGAGCACGCCGCTCTCGCCTGCTGCGCCCTCGGCCTTGTTAGCGACGGGTACGATTGGCACGTCCTGACCGCGCAGATAGCGCGCGATCTCGGTGTCGAGCGGGGTCAGCCCGGCGCGCGCATCGATCACGAACAGCGCCGCGTCTGCCCCTTCAAGGCTCGCTTCGGTCTGTTTGCGCATCCTCCCGGGCAAGGTCTGCGCGTCCTCGTCTTCCCAGCCCGCCGTGTCGACAATCGTGAATTCGAGCCCGGCTACTATCGCATCGCCCTCGCGCCGGTCGCGCGTGACCCCCGGCTGGTCATCGACCAGCGCGAGTTTCTTGCCCACCAGTCGGTTGAACAAAGTGGACTTGCCGACATTGGGCCGGCCGATGATGACGACATTGGGTTTCATAGCCTGCCCGCACGTGCCTCTTGCGAGCCCTTAAGGCAAGCTTGCTGCGAGGGTGGCGTGCTTCGGCCGCTTTGGTCAGCCCTTTTTCGCGATGGGCGGGTCTTCGCCAAGATCTTCAAACCACGCTTCGACTTCACCGGTCAGCTTGATCAGCAGCGGGCGGCCCTTGCGGTCAACCGTCTTGCCCGCCTGCACCCGGACCCAGCCTTCGGCGATCGAATATTCCTCGATATCGGTACGTTGCTTTCCCTTGAAGCGGATGCCGACGCCGCGCTGCAAAGCCTCAGCGTTGAAGTGCGGGCTGGCAGGGCTCACTGCGAGGCGATCGGGCGGGGTATCTGTGGAGTTTTCGTCAGACATGGGCGCGCCCTTAGTCGTGTGGCCTTCACGAAACAAGCGTGTTGCGCTTGCCCTTTTGCGCTGCACCCGATAGAGGCGCTGGAAATACGCGCGGGGGACCTTGGGTTTCCCGCGCGGCTTCGTTCGGGCATGCGGGCGTGGCGGAATTGGTAGACGCGCTGGTTTTAGGTACCAGTATCGAAAGATGTGGGGGTTCGAGTCCCTTCGCCCGCACCAGGCACCGCCGCAAGAGCGCCGTAAGGTCCGTCATCAAATTGGCTCAAGAAGGTTTTAAAGTACTCTCCCCATGAAGACCAAGCAGACCGTCAATGAAGGCCTCAAGCGCGCCTACACCATCACGATCACCGCCGCTGAACTGAGCGCGACAATCGAGGCGGAGATCAAGAAGATCGCACCGCAGGTGAAGATGCCGGGTTTCCGCCCGGGCAAGGTGCCGGCCAACCTCGTCAAGAAGATGCACGGCGAACAGCTGCACGCGCAGACGCTGAACGACATGATCCGTTCATCAGTGGATCAGCTTACCAAGGATGAAGAGCTGCGCCCGGCCATGCAGCCCGCCATTTCCCTTGATGAGGGCTATGAAGAAGGCAAGGACGCTGAAATCACGGTCGAGCTGGAAGTGCTCCCGGTGATCAACGCGCCAAGCATTGATGGGCTCAAGCTTGAAAAGCTGGTTGTCCCGGTAACGGACGAACAGATCATGGAAGCGATCGAAGGCATCGCTGGCCAGAACAAAAGCTACAAGGATGCGGCCAAGACCAAAAAGGCAACCGAGGGCGACCAACTCATCATCGACTTTGTCGGCAAGCTGGACGGGGTCGAATTTGAAGGCGGCAAGGCGGAGGATGCTCCGTTGGTGATCGGCTCGGGCGCCTTTATCCCGGGCTTTGAAGAACAATTGACCGGCGCCAAGACGGGTGATGAAAAAACCATAACGGTCACCTTCCCCGAGGAATATCAGGCCGAGAACCTGGCGGGCAAGGAAGCGACCTTCGACATCACTGTGAAACAGGTGAAGGTCGAGACCGAAACCGTGATCGACGATGAATTTGCGACCAATCTTGGCCTCGATAGCCTCGATAAGCTCAAGGAGATCATGAAGGGTCAGCTTGAGCAGCAGACCGCCGGGCTCACGCGCACCCAGATGAAGCGTGCGCTGCTCGACCAGCTGGCCGAGGGTCACGATTTTGCCGTGCCGCAAAGCATGGTAGATGCCGAATTCGAACAGATCTGGACCCAGCTGCAACAGGAAGCGGCAAAGGAAGAGGATCCGGACGCGGCACTCAAACAGATCGAGGACGAGAAGGACGATTACAAGTCAATCGCCGAACGCCGCGTCCGTCTGGGCCTGCTGCTGTCCGAAATTGGCCAGGCAAATGGCGTTGAGGTCAGCGCGCAGGAAATGTCGATGCTGATCCAGCAGGCCTCGCAGCAATATCGCGAGGAAGACCGCGAGCGTTTCGTCCAGTACATCCAGTCCGAACCGATGGCCGCCGCTCAGCTGCGCGCCCCGCTTTACGAGGACAAGGTGGTCGATTTCCTGTTCGACAAGGCCGAGGTAACCGAGCGCGAAGTGACGCAGGAAGAGCTGCAGGCCGCGATCGAAGCCGAAGACGACGTCGAAGCGGAGAAGGAAAAGGCTGCACCCGAGAAGAAGGCTCCGGCGAAGAAGAAGGCCGCTCCGAAGAAGGCCGCTCCGAAGAAGACTGCGCCCAAGAAGGACGCCGATGCCGCTGAGGCGGGTGCAGAAGAAAAGCCCGCGGCCAAGAAAGCTCCGGCCAAGAAACCCGCGGCCAAAAAGGCACCTGCGAAAAAGCCCGCTGCCAAGAAGCCCGCGGCCAAGAAAGCGCCTGCTAAAAAGACCGAGGACAAAACGGACGACGCCGCCTGAGTGGCGCTTCGCGTGTCCGGCCTATTGGGCCGGCTCCCAGCGTTTGAACGAAGGCGTGGGCAACCGGGTTGTCCGCGCCTTTTCGTATGCCGCGCCCACTTTGAGCACGTCGTGATCGGCCCAGCGCGCGCCGAAAAAGCTCAGCCCGACCGGCAGCCTCTCCACCGCTCCCATCGGCACGGTGAGGTGCGGGTATCCGGCCACCGCGGCGGGCGTGCCAAAGCCGATCGAACCATTGAAGCTGTCGCCATTGACCAGATCGCTCACCCAGGCCGGGCCGCGCGTGGGGGCGATGAGGAAGGCGACATCATGCTCAGCAAAGATCGCATCGAGCGTGTCTTCGCGCGCGATCCGCAGCGCGTTTGCGCGCGCCTCTTCGTATTCAGCCTGATCGGTTGTCGCTTCGGCTTCGACAAAGGTCTCCTGCCCGAACCAGCGCAATTCGCGTCTCGCATTTACCTCGTTAAAGGCGATCAGATCAGCCAGGCTGCGCGGGGTCTCAGCGTCTTCGATTGCGGGGATTGAGCGCAGATATTTACCCATCTCCTCGCGCAATTCGTATTTGAGCACGGTGAAACTGTCGCGGTAGATCTCGCGGTTGAGCTCGAACTCGATGTCCACCAGCACCGCGCCCGCCGCTTCGAGATCAGCGCGCGCCTGGGCGAACACGGCGCGCAGGTCTTTGCGATTGCCAAGCTGATTGATCATCACCCCGATGCGCACGCCTTGGAGCGAGAAGGTGTCTAGGCCGCTGGTGTAATCGGCCACCCGCGGCACGCCCATGGTCGCAGGGTCGGCGGCGTCCTCGCCCGCAATCGCGCTCAATAGCAGGGCGGCATCATAGACTGTGCGCGTCATCGGTCCGGCAGTGTCCTGGGTTGAACTGATCGGGACGATATGCGTGCGGCTGACGATCCCGACACTGGGCTTAAAGCCGACAATGCCGTTGATCGAAGCCGGGCAGGTGATCGAGCCATTGGTCTCGGTCCCGATTGCGCCCCAGGCCATGCCGGCGGCGACGCCTGCACCGCTGCCCGAGGAGGAGCCGCAGGAATTGCGATCGGTCGCGTGCGGGTTGCGAGTGAGGCCGCCAATCGCGCTCCACCCGCTGGTTGAATTGTCGCCGCGAATATTGGCCCATTCCGACAGATTCGCCTTGCCCAGCACCACGCCTCCCGCTGCCCGCAAATTGGCGATCAGCGGCGCGTCGCGGCGGGTGAAATTGTATTGCAGCGCCAGGCTGCCCGCAGTCGTCGCCCATTCCTGCGCCTCGATATTGTCTTTCACCAAGACGCTGCGCCCGCCCATCGGACCTTTGCTAGCGGCCGCGCGTGCCTTGAACCCGGCGGTGAGAGAATGGGTGATAACCGCGTTGATCCCTTCAGGCCCGTCATCGAGTAGCTCGATCCGCTCCACCCGTTCAGCGATATCCGCCTCGGCGTCAAACGCTGGCTGCTGAGGGGGTGCTTCAACAGGTTGAGCGAGCGCCATCACCCCGCCCAGAGCGCCAAGTGCGCTAAGTGCGATCAGGCTGGCGGCGGCTAGAACGGAGACGGATGGCAGGGTGCGCATAGGTTTGTTCATGCTCGAGACCCTTGCCGCTCGCCGATGCGGGCGCAAGCCCTTTTGCTGGCGGAGGTCCTTGATCGGGTGGGAGGGGAGCTGTGGCTCGCGCTAACCTCGCACCGTGAAGGTTCGGCAGCCGGTCGTTTCATTCCAGAACGCGAATGCGTTGGGCATTATGTTCGAATCAGCCGCGCGCACAGGCCCGTTGAAGAGATCAAGCTTGCGTTTTTCCCCAAGCTATCGCCGGGCCCATTTGGTTAAGGCCCTTGAACAATCGACAGGACAATCCGAAATAGCGTTTCCAGCACCCAGAAGGACCTCATCCCCATGATCGATCTGCTCGGCCATTCCGGCGAAACCTATGGCGCACAAGGCCAGTTCACTCGTGACCCAGAGACCGGCGCCCTGGTGCCGGTGGTGGTCGAACAGACCAGCCGGGGCGAGCGCAGTTTTGATATTTTCTCGCGCCTGCTGCGCGAACGGATCGTGTTCGTGACCGGCCAGATCGAAGACGGCATGGCCTCGCTGATTACCGCGCAGCTGTTGTTTCTGGAAAGCGAAAACCCGTCAAAGCCGATCAGCATGTACATCAACTCGCCGGGCGGCGTGGTGACTGCCGGCCTGCAGATCTATGACACGATGCGCTATATCCGCCCGCGTGTGTCGACCGTGGTAATGGGCCAGGCGGCCTCGATGGGCAGCTTTCTTCTCGCCGCCGGTGAGCCAGGCATGCGCGTGGCACTCCCCAATGCGCGGGTGATGGTGCACCAGCCTTCGGGCGGTGCGCGCGGCATGGCGTCGGATATTGAGATCCAGGCGCGAGAGATTCTGCGCATTCGCACCCGGATGAACGATCTCTATGTTAAATTCACCGGTCGCAGCATCGAAGAAATTGAAAAGGCGATGGACCGCGACACCTTCCTCGAAGCGGAGGAAGCCAAGGAATTCGGCCTGGTTGACGAGGTCTTTGAAACCCGCCCGGAAAGCGATGGTGATGGCGCGGATGCGGGCGCGCCAACGGGTTCAGGCGGCGCGCCGGAATAAGGCGCGCTGTTGCAGGGGCAGCGCAAGCGCACCCGATTGGACCCAAAATAGCGCGCCAGACATTGATTCATACGGCGCGGCTTATATTGTTGTGAATCCGGGCGAGGCGTTCAGCGCGAGTCCCTCGCCGGATTCAAGGGAAGCAGGAATGACAAAATTGACCGGATCTGACAGCAAGAGCACTTTGTACTGCAGCTTCTGCGGGAAGTCGCAGCATGAGGTGCGCAAGCTGATCGCCGGACCCACCGTGTTCATCTGCGATGAATGCGTTGAACTGTGCAACGACATCATCCGCGAAGAGACCAAGCAGGGGCTGGGCGGCAAGAAAGAGGGCGAAGTTCCGACGCCCAAAGAGATCTTCGCCACGCTCAACGATTACGTGATCGGCCAGAATTCGGCCAAGCGGAACCTGTCAGTCGCGGTGCATAATCACTACAAGCGCCTGAATCATTCGGGTAAATCGAGCGATGTCGAACTCGCCAAATCGAACATCCTGCTTGTCGGGCCCACGGGTACGGGCAAGACGCTGCTCGCTCAGACGCTGGCGCGAACCTTTGATGTGCCTTTCACCATGGCCGACGCCACCACTTTGACCGAGGCGGGCTATGTCGGCGAGGATGTCGAGAACATCATTCTCAAGCTGCTCCAGGCCTCCGATTACAACGTTGAAAAAGCCCAGCACGGTATCGTCTATATTGACGAGATCGACAAGATTACGCGCAAGGCCGAAAATCCCTCGATTACGCGCGACGTGTCCGGTGAGGGCGTGCAGCAAGCGCTGCTCAAGCTGATGGAAGGCACCACGGCGAGCGTGCCGCCCCAGGGTGGGCGCAAGCATCCGCAGCAGGAATTCCTGCAAGTGGATACGACGAACATCCTGTTCATCTGCGGCGGTGCTTTCGCGGGCCTTGATAAGATCATCGCGGATCGCCTGCAGAAACGGTCGATCGGTTTCGGCGCGCATGTCGCCGATCCGGACAAGCGCCGCGTTGGCGAATTGCTCGAAAAGAGTGAACCGGAAGATCTCCTCAAGTTTGGCCTCATCCCCGAATTTGTCGGCCGTCTGCCGGTGATCGCGACTTTACACGATCTTGATGTCGACGCGCTTGTCACGATCCTGACCGCGCCTAAGAACGCGCTTGTGAAACAGTACCAGCGCCTCTTCGAGCTAGAAAACACTGCACTGACCTTCACCGATGACGCGCTCAAAGCCATCGCTGAGCGCGCGATCAAGCGCAAGACCGGCGCGCGCGGCCTGCGCTCGATCGTTGAAGGCATCCTGCTCGATACGATGTTCGACCTGCCCGACATGGAAAATGTCAGCGAGATCGTGATCGACGGCGATGTCGTCGCGGGCACGAAAGAGCCGGTGCAGGTCGTCTCCAACGACGATGACAAGGCGAAAGAAGAAGCGGCCTGATGATGGCCTTCTTGCTCGATTCGGTCGAGCGGGTGGAATTCGTCAAGCGCGACTGTATCACGTTCGATCTGATCTGTTGCCGGGTCACCTTTGGCGATGATCGCTGGCTTGAGTGGAACGAGGACATGCCCGATTGGCGCGGGATGCTCGCGCTGCTTGAGCGGTTGCTGGGCTTTGATCGGAACTGGTATTCAAATGTCTCTCAGCCGCCTTTCGAACCGTCGTATCACATCGCCTTTGCACGGCACCCATGACGGCCCGCAATTACCTCTTCGTGTGCAGCCAGAACCGCCTGCGCAGCCCCACCGCCGAAAACGTCTTTGCCGATACGCCCGGCATCAACACTCTGTCCGCCGGGACCAAT
>JBCBKF010000123.1:0-7488 GCA_038522255.1 Pseudomonadota bacterium | reverse complement strand
GCCTCGTGGCGCAGGACAATTCCATTCACTTCCATCTCGGCCATCACCGTTGCTCCAAAGGCCCGGCCAAGCGTTTCGTCATGGTTGCCCGTGATCCACACCCAGTCGAGCGCGCGCGTCAGCGTCTCCAACATGCCGGCGGCGTAATCATCGAGCCGATGCGCGCCGGCGGCATCGTGGAAATTGTCGCCCAGCGTGATCACCCGCCGCGCGCCTGTCACCTTGACCGCATCCGCCACCCGCTCGAGCGTTTCGCGGCTGTCATAGGGCGGCAGCATCTGGCCAGCCTGCGCATACCAACTGCCCTTTTCCAGATGCAGATCGGCGACCAGCAGCGCGCGCTCACGCGGCCAATAGATCGCGTTGCTCTTGAGCAGAACGAACTCCTCTCCCGCAAGTTCGAGCGGGGCGCCGAGCGCAGGTGGGAACGAAACAGGAACCATGCAGTCCGAATGCCGTGCGCGCACCGCTTTGGCAAGAGCCGTTTCGCTTTGCTCCCCATTGACTTGACCTGTGTCAAAGCGGATGGGCACGCAAAGTTGGATGAAGCCGCTGTCAACGGGAAAGCAGCACACACAAACAAATATGGGGACGGGATCGAGACGATGAGCGAATGGCAAGAACACACTGCGCGCGCGAAGGAATGGTTTGAATCTCTGCGCGACCAGATCTGCGCCGCTTTCGAAGCGATCGAGCGCGAGGCCGGCTCAGACGCCTCCTTCCAATACACGCCCTGGAGCCGCGAGGAGGAGGGCAATGACAATCCCGGCGGCGGCGTGCAGGGCCTGATGAAGGGCCAGGTGTTTGAGAAAGTCGGCGTCAACGTCTCAACCGTGGGGGGGAATTTCCCCAAGGAATTCGCCGCCAATATCAACGGTGCGGACGAAGACAATCCCGGCTTCACCGCCACCGGGATCAGTCTGGTGGCGCATATGGCCAATCCGCACGTGCCCGCCGTGCATATGAACACCCGCTTCCTTACCACCGGCAAGGCCTGGTTTGGCGGCGGTGCAGACCTTAACCCGCCGATCCCCTACGAGGAAGACACCGAAGAGTTTCACGCTGCCATGCGCGCCGCCTGCGCAGCCCACAACCCGACCTATTACGAGCAATACAAGAAATGGGCGGACGAATATTTCTTCATCCCGCACCGCAACGTCCATCGCGGCGTTGGCGGCATCTTCTACGATCACCTCGAAAGCGACGAAGAAGACACATGGGAGCGCAACTTCGCCTTCACACAGGATGTCGGGAAGGCGTTTCTCGACATCTTCCCCAAACTTGTGAGGAAGCGCATGAATTCACTTTTCACGCCCGAAGATGAGGCCACGCAGCTTGAATATCGCGGCCGCTATGCGGAGTTTAACCTCGTCTATGATCGCGGCACGATCTTCGGTCTTAAAACCGGCGGCAATGTTGACGCGATCCTGATGAGCCTGCCGCCGCACGCGACGTGGAGTTAGTGCGCGACGTGGAGTTGAGATAAGGGCAAGGCGAAACTCCTCGCTTGCCCCGCAGCGAGCCGCAGCACATATTGATGTCAATGCTGCGCCAGTACGAACTTGTAGAGAAGGTCAAGGATTACGACCCATCCGCCGATGAGGCGATGCTCAACCGCGCCTATGTCTACACCGTGCAAAAGCACGGCAGCCAGAAGCGCGCGTCCGGCGATCCCTATTTCTCGCATCCGGTCGAAGTCGCAGGGCTTATGACCGATCTGCAGCTCGATCAGGAAACGATCATGACCGCGCTTCTCCACGACACGGTCGAGGACACGCTGGCCACGATTGAGGATATCGAAGCCAATTTCGGACCTGAAGTCGCCCGGCTGGTCGACGGGGTGACCAAGCTTTCCAAGATTGAGCAGATGCCCGAGAATGAGCGCGCGGCGGAGAATTTGCGCAAGTTCCTGTTGGCGATGAGCGAGGATATTCGTGTGCTGCTCGTCAAGCTGGCGGACCGGTTGCACAATATGCGCACGCTCCACTTCATCAAGAAACCGGAAAAGCGCCAACGCATCGCGCGCGAAACGATGGAGATCTACGCCCCACTCGCAGAGCGTGTGGGAATGTATGAGTATATGCGCGAGATGCAGGCGCTGGCCTTTCGCGAGCTGGAACCCGAAGCTTTCGTCACGATTACCAAGAAGCTCGAACAGCTTCGCGGTGCAGATGCCGGCCAGGTCGATGCAATTGCGCTCACAATCAAGCAGGCGCTCGCCGAAGCAGGCTTGCAGGTAGAGGTGTGGGGACGCGAAAAGCACCCCTATTCGATCTGGACCAAGATGCAGGAGCGCCATGTCAGCTTCGAACAGGTGACAGACATCATGGCTTTCCGCGTGCTGGCGGAGAACGAGGCGGATTGCTACCGCGCGCTGGGCGTCCTGCACACGACATGGCAGTTTCTGCCGGGCAAGTTCAAGGACTATATCTCGACCCCCAAGACCAATGGCTATCGCAGCTTGCACACCTCGTTGATGTACGAAAACTCGATGCGGGTCGAAGTGCAGATCCGCACACGCGCAATGCACCAGCGCAATGAGTTTGGATTTGCTGCGCATTGGGCTTACAAGCAGGGCGACAAACCCGATGGCGCGGTGGGCTGGTTGCGCGACCTCATTGAGATCGTCGATGCGAGCCATGATGCAGAGGAATTGCTCGAACACACGCGCATGGCGATCTACCAGGATCGTATCTTTGCGTTCACTCCGAAGGGCGCGCTGTTTCAGCTGCCCAAAGGCGCCACTTCGGTCGATTTTGCTTTTGCGGTCCACACCGATCTTGGCCTTTCCTGTGTCGGCGCGAAAATCAACGGGCGTCACATGCCGCTGCGCACGCCGCTCGATAACGGCGATGTGGTCGAGATTATCAAGGGCCCTTATGGCGAGCCGCAACTTTCCTGGCTGGGCTTTGTCGTGACCGGCAAGGCGCGCGCCGCCATCCGCCGCGCCGTGCGCCAGAAGGAGCGTGCCGAAGTCGCGACAATCGGCTCCAAGCTTTTCGACGAGATCGCTGAACGTGTGCCCACCAATATCGGCAAGAAGGCAATCCGCGCGGCAATTGAGCGGCTTGGGATGGAGGGTCCGGAGGACCTCATGCACGCCATCGGTTCCGCCAAGCTGACAGACCGCGAAGTGATGGAGGCGTTGGTCCCGGGGTGCACCGCCGAGTTCGAGGATGAGGATGAATGGGCCCGGCGTGACAACGCCATTTCAATCAAGGGCCTGACGCCAGGCGTTGCCTTTGAGCTGGCCACATGTTGCCACCCGGTGCCCGGCGACCGGATCGTAGGCCTCAGGCGCAAGGGTGAGCCCGTGCTGGTCCACGCGATCACCTGTCTTGAGCTTGCCAGCGGGGTTGATAGCGACTGGCTGGACCTGTCCTGGGGCAAACGTTCGCAGGGGGCGACCGGCATGTTGCGGGTCACGCTGTATGATCGGACGGGCACTCTGGCTGAGATGGCGGGTATTTTTGCCAAGGCAAAATGCAACGTCATCAGCCTTGATCAGACGCAGCTCGAACATCCCTTCACCACCTATGAGATCACCGCCGATGTTCAGGACCTGGCGCATCTCAGCCGCATTCTGAGCGCACTTCGCGCCAGCGACGCCGTTGCCCAGGCCGAACGCATCTAAAGCACGCAAAGGCCGATCCGGCAGGCATACCCGCGCACCGCAGCACATCGCCGATGGTTTTAAGGTTTACCGCGCGTTAAATCGTCTGCGCTATGTCCTACCAGCCATGAGGTCGTGTGAGCAATCGGCCCGTTCCTGAGGGGCCGCGACTGTGACTTCGTATGACCATTCATTCGACGAAGAGATCGCCCCGGCCGACCAGGCGGGGGACGAGACTTCGCCGGATAATGGCCGCTCCTCATTGTGGTTTGATCGGTTCTCCTTGGCCGGCAAGCTGCGTCTTGCCGCGCTTGCCAGCTGTCTGATGATTGTGGCCCTGGGCGGCGGCATCCTGGGCACCATGGCCTATTTCGGCAATGCAGGCGAGACCTTGCGCGTGATGAGCGTGGCGGATGCGAATTCCAGCCGGGCGATCGTTTTTCTCTACAAGGCCGGTGATGACCTTGATGCTGCGGCTGCTGACAGTGATGCGCAAGAGATGGCAAGCGCGCGCCGGGCTCTTGAAGAAGCGCTGACCTTGCTCGATACAATTCTGGAGCAGGATGTGATCAGGCTGGAACCCGCGCTGCTCGCTGATCTGACCCGCGCCCATGAGGGGACCGAAGCGCTCGTCGAACGCGTGCAACGCTCCGGCTCTCGCACGCAGAATGCCGACGATATCGCCAGCGAAGTGGACCGGGTTCGCGCAGATCTTGTCGCCTCGACAGCCACGCTCAACGCCGAATCCATGGCCGCTGCCAATCCTGTATTTGCCGCGATCAGCACATCTTTGGTGGTGTTGTTTATCCTCTTTCTCGCAGTTTCCGCTGCCGCGTTTGCAGGTGCGCGAATGCTGGGCGCGCATATCGCCGGGATGATCACGGCGATGACCAAAGCGATGCAGAATATCTCTCAGGGGCAGGCTGAGACCCGCATTCCCGGCCATCATCGCCGCGATGAGATCGGGGAAATGGCGCGGGCACTCAGCGTCTTTCGCTCATCCTCGCTGGCGCTGCGCGATCTCACGGCTGAGCGCGCGCGCGATATTGAAAAGCAGCTTGCGCGTCAGCAGGAACTGCACGCCAAATCACAGACCCTTCGCGCTCAGCAGAGCGCCATGCTTGGCGATCTGGCTCAAGCTTTCAAGGTGACCGTCGGCGAAGTGATCGCTGCGGTTCAAGCCTCGGCAGACGGCTTGCGCGGGACCTCACGGGAAATGGTCAACCTTGCGCAGAACTCGGTCGGGCAGTCGAGCGAGGCGAGCAACGCGATGGAGGATGCCACCCGCAACGTGACCGCAGCTGCAGCAGCGACAGACGAATTTGCTCTTTCCATCACCGAAATCAGCCGTCAGGCCACCGCTTCGGCGAGCCTGGCGCGCGACGCCAGCCAATTAGTCGCAGCGGCCAACATCAAGATGGGTGATCTAAACCAGGCAGCACAGGAAATCGGCGAAATCGCGGGGCTTATCCAGACCATCGCACAACGCACCAATCTGCTCGCGCTCAACGCGTCGATCGAAGCGGCGCGCGGCGGCGAGGCTGGGCGCGGCTTTGCCGTGGTTGCCAGCGAGGTGAAGGAACTTGCGACACAGACTAGCCGCGCCACAAGCAGTGTCGCTGAAAAGATCGCAGCCATGCAAAATTCGACCAAAGCGAGCGCGGGCGACCTCAACTCAATTGTCGAGCAGATCGAGAAACTGGAGGAGGCCTCCGTCGTGATTGCCACCGCGGTGGATCAGCAATCGCTTTCGGGTGAAGAACTGGCGCGCAATATCGACACCGTGGCGGTGGGATCGACACAGGTTGGCGAGCGTCTGAAAACGCTGCGCGAGGCGAGCCATGCAACGGGCGATGCGGCCAGTGACGTGCTGTCCAATGCTGAGGAACTGGGACGCCAGGCCGATACGCTGCAAGCCAAAGCGGGGCGCTTCATCGCGGATGTACAAAGCTCCTCGCGGCAAATGGCGTCAGGTCAAATGGAACCGGGCAATATGGAGCCTGTTCAAACGGGGCCAGTTCAAGCGGGGCCAGTTCAAAAGGGGCCGGGGGAGTGATCTGCGCGTTACTGGCGTTTATAGAGTAAGCGTCACCTCAGCCGCATCGCCCGCCGCCAGGCCTTCGCGCGCCATCACCTTCTTCGATACGAGCAGGACCCACTCAGACTGTCCCGTTTGGGGAAAGACGCTGGCGATCCATTCTGTGTCGCCGATGCGAGCCGTCAGCTTGATCGAACCAAAACCGCGACGTCGTCCCATTTCCAGCCGGTCAAGCAGAGCATGCGCCGCCAAATTCTCGGCTGCCGCGCCGGTGAAGGTCACCAGATGATATGTCCCGCGATCCGCTACCCATCGTGTAAGTGGCAACCGCTCGGTCAGCGAAAGGCTCACTCCTTATCCGTATATTCGAACGGACGCACGGGCACGGGGATGTTGCAGATATCCGCGCCGCCCGCGGGGGTAATGAAGAACGGATCGCGACGATTGGCGCGCGCTTCGGCATAGCGGGCAAAGGTCTCGGTTTGGGTCGAGAGATATTCGTATTGCGGGCGCTGTTCCTCGGGCAAGTCGGATGCGACCCGGATCGAGAGGATCGGCGTGCGCTTGTCAGCTTCGGCAGCGGTGTAAAACCCCAGCGCGCCCTTGCCGCGCGGCAGCGAGGACAGGTGCTCCATCCCATCAATGATGCGTCCAACCAGCGCGATGTTGCGATCCAGATGGCGGGGCGCATGACCGATCACGGTGTAGAGTTCCGCGCCCGAGCCGGTGTCGGGCGAGTAGTTTCGACCAACGCCGACCATTCCGTAACAGTGGACGGGCCAGTACTCCATTACCGACCGACCATCCGGCATCTGAACTTTTGAGATCGCGCCTAGAGGCCAACCTTTGTTGAAACTTTCGAACCCATAACGCCCCAATCCAGTGGTTCTCTTGACTTGGTCTTGGTTCAGTAGTGCTTCATTCAATGGGAAGCTTTCGGCCCCGAAGGTATACTTATCTTCCGCCATCACCTTTAGCCCCTCGGGCAGCGGCTTTCTCGCGATCCCCTCGCTCTCGGGATTGTCGTGCCCCGGATCGCCCCATTGCACGACGTAATTGTCCTGCACCCGGTTGACGCTGGTCCCGTCATACCACTTTGCGCGCGCCAGTGTGCGGATGTTATCGACCCAGCCTTGCGAGAACGGTTTAGGCATAAGCTGGATCGCCACTTTGCGCGGCGTGCCGTCGGCTGCATCCGCCAGCGTCATCACTAGCAGGTCTTCAGGGGCTATGACTGTCCAATCCTCCTGGCCTGCGGCGTTGACAATGTCGCTGGGGCCAGGAGTGGCGTTTGGCTCCTCCTGTGCGGAAAGCGGGAGGGCAAGGGCTAGCGCGGCGGAAATGCCAAGGATTGTCTTTTTCATGGAAAGCATGTCTGCCAGCCCAAGGAGCCTTGCGAAAGAGGAACCTTGCGTCTATCCGCGCGCACTCGCGTTTGCGTCCTAAAGCAGCGAAGCGGTAGGACAAACACAAACGCATGCGGAGCAGTGGCCGAGTGGTCGAAGGCGCACGCCTGGAAAGTGTGTATACGGTAACCCCGTATCGAGGGTTCGAATCCCTCCTGCTCCGCCACCTAGTCTGCGACATTCCTAGCTACTAAGAAAATCTCCTCCAGAACCCCTCAGTTCTGCGGGGTCTACCGTATAATCCCGTAGTTGGGAGAGCGTCTCTCTTTGCAGAAATTGCCAATTCTGAGTGGTTTTCTCTGCGGCGTTTCGGCGTGGTCCGGAATTCCCTTTTGGAAGGGAACTAGATGGGAATTTTGTGCATTCCCCGGATCAGAACCAGTCAGCCTGTCAGTCACGCATCTGAATTACCAGTGTATGTCCGACGAGCA
>JBCBKF010000122.1:0-7540 GCA_038522255.1 Pseudomonadota bacterium | reverse complement strand
GAGCGTCGGCCCATTGTGCTTTTGGCGATGCGCCCCACCAGCGTCAGCATGCCGGGGTGATTAGCGCCCTCATAAGTCGAACCCGTGCCCAGTTCGCTCGCCAGTCGGCGGTGCGCTTCGGGCAGGTCATGATAGGGCATTGAGGGCATCAGATGGTGCAGTGCGTGGTAGCGCAATCCCACCGGAGCCCAGATTTCAGCGGCAATTCCGGGCGGTGGGACGTTCACGCTGTCCAGGAACTGAGCAGTCACGGTCATCGGTTCGCCTTCATTCTCCCACAAATGCGCGACCAGTGTGCGCAACTGGTTGAGCAGGGCCGTGATTGAGAGGATCGCAAGGGCGATCAAAAGCGGACGCCAGCCCAGCCAATAGGTGCTCGCCAAAAGCCCAATAGACCAGAGCGAGGCGCCTGCCTCTTGCCACGAAACCCGCTTCGCAAAGTCACCAGTGGGAGGCTTGCGACGGAAATCGGGATTGATCGAGAGCGCGGAAAACCTCTGCCAGGTAAAGGTGCGCAAGGCCGGAAAGAGGGCACCAAGCGGCACGAGCACCGCAAACCGCACCAGCAGGGCAAAAGGCGCCAAGAGCGATACGATCACGAATAGCGGCAGGCTCCAGGGTTTCATGAGCGCGAGGGGCAGATATTCCGGGTCTTCAGCTGTGCCGTATTGCGTGCGCTTGTGGTGAATTGTGTGCACGCCTTCATACATGAAGCTGGGCGTCAGCAGCGGGATGCCCACCATCAGGTTCCACCCGGTCCGAAATCCGGGCAGCGCGTCGCGGTGGATATGCGTGAGCTCATGGATGAACATCAAGGAACGATAAAGGGCCAGAGCACCCACCAGTCCCGCGATCAGCGCCACCGCAAGACTGTCTGTAAGGATCGCGATTGCAATCGCGCCATATCCAACAGCGGTGGAGATCAGCATGTCCGGCCAGTAGACCACGGGGCGCGCCTCACCCAACCCTTGCGTCAGATCCCGCGCGGCGCGCAGCATCGCCTTGTCATCCTCTTTCTGAAAATCGGCACGGGTTGCGCGTTTGGGGATAGCGCAATCGATTTCAGACCGGGAAATGGATGGGGGTTGCATATTCATCGGTTCAAACTCTGTGAGCACGCGCCTTATCCCAAACCGGGCCGCATTGCCAATTGCGCGTTGCTGCACTGTGTGATCGAAAAAAGCGCGGGCTTGGGTTGCGTGCGCGAAATGGGCAATTCAAGAGGCGCTTTCAATCCCAACTGTACTTAACTCCCGACTATACGAGGCAAAGAGCGTGACAGCTTCAAATGCGACCGCAGAAATTTTCGTGAAGCCGGTGAGCGGCAAGAGCGGGCGCAAGGAATTTGTGGATCTGGGACGGGCCTTTTCCTCTCGGCTGGAGCACTCTGTCCCGCAATTGCGCAGCGAACAGCTCGAATTGCTTGATCCGGCAAAGAACCCATTCTTCGGCCACGCACGGGCGCAATTGTTCATCGCATATCGCGGCGGGAAGGCTGTGGGGAGGATATCGGCGCATATCGATGAATTGGCGCTAAAGGTGCCCGCGGCTCAAGGGTTTGGCCCGGGCACCGGGCAGTTCGGATACTTCGATGCGCAGGACGCCGAAATTGCCAAGACGCTTCTGACAACGGCAGAAAGCTGGCTGCGCGAGCAGGGCATGACGCGGGCGCTTGGACCGATTTCGATGTCGATTTGGGAAGAGCCGGGTTTGCTCGTCAAAGGGCACGATCACGCACCGATGATCATGATGGGGCACCACCCCGCACACTATGCAGACTGGATCGAAGCAGCCGGATACACCCGCGCGCAAACCCTGTTCACCTACGACCTTGACATCAGAAAGGATTTCCCCCCGCTCGTCCAACGCATCGTTCAGTCGGGTGAGCGCAACAAGAGGATCAATGTGCGCCGCGTGGTCAAATCGCGCTGGGACGAGGAAGTGGAGATCGTGCTGTCGATTCTGAACGATGCGTGGTCTGACAATTGGGGCTTTGTGCCCTTCACGCCCGAAGAGGTCGCCCATGCCGGCAAAAAGCTGAAACCGATGATCCACGAAGAGCTCAACATGATTGCCGAAGTTGACGGGCGGCCTGTTGCCTTCATGCTGACCTTCCCCGACATTAACGACGTTTTTGCAAGAACGAAGGGAAAGCTTTTCCCTTTTGGCTGGTTGACGTTGCTACGCTGGCTGAGGAAACCCGTTGGAGCCGGAATGCGTGTGCCACTGATGGGCGTGCTCAAGGAAATGCACAACACCCGGCTCGCCAGCCAACTGGCCTTCATGATGATAAGCGCGATCAAGAACGAGGCCCGCACGACCTTTGGTTCCAAGCGCGGCGAAATTGGATGGATTCTTGAAGACAATCAGGGGATGGTGGCGATAGCCGACACGATCCAGAGTACAATCAATCGGGAATACGCCATTTACGAAAGGCCGCTGGCCCAGATCAGTGCTGACAATAGCGGCAATGAATGAGGCACTTAAGTTCAGCCCGCTCCAACAAAAAAGGCCCCCACTCAAAAGAGTGAGGGCCTTTCGGGATCGTATCACCAGCCGCTTGGACGGGAGGGGGGTCTCGGCGGTGACAAAAGAAAAATGCGCCTATGCGTGCACGGTTCCCGAGCGTGTATATTTTTTTCCGTTCTTTTAGTGGCCGGACGTGAAGCTTCGGCACGCGCCCCTGCGTATTTGGCCATGAACCTTAATCGCTGGCCCCCTCACCCTTTGTCAGACGCTTGTCGCGAAGCGGGGGCGACGGCTGATAAATCACCGGCTATTGGGGTTTTAAACGAATCACGTATGTGTTCCTGCGAGAGGTAAATATGGCTCTGGGGCAGCAAGTCGCCACAAACCTTCCATTTCTGCGCCGATATGCGCGCGCGCTAAGCGGATCGCAGTCCACGGGGGACGCGTTTGTGCGTGCAACCCTGGAGGCCGTGTTGGCTGACGACGACCTCAAAAGGTCGCTCGAAGGCGGTCGCGTCCCTCTTTACCGGGCGTTTCATAAGGTCTGGGCCAGCGCCTTTCTCGACAGCGACTATTCCGATGCGGGCCCCATTGAAGTGCAAACAGGGGATCATGAAGCTGGTGCGCAAGCCCGCCTTGGCGTGATCACTCCGTTGAACCGTCAGGCCTTGTTGCTTACAACGCTTGAGGACTTCTCCGCTGCGCAGGCCGGCCAAATCATGGATATCTCCGCGCAGGAAGTCGAAGCTCTGGTCGCAGAAGCCGTCACGGAAATTGATCGCGAACAGTCGACGAATGTCCTGATAATTGAAGACGAGCCGCTGATATCGATGCAGTTGGAAGACCTGGTCACTGGGCTCGGGCATGAAGTGTGCGGAACAGCGGCAACGCGGACCCAAGCGGTTCAATCGGTTGAAGAAACGCGGCCTGGCCTTGTTCTGGCGGACATTCAACTGGCCGATGGATCATCCGGCCTTGATGCCGTTGATGAAATTCTCGCAATTGAAAGCGTACCGGTGATCTTCATCACCGCCTATCCGGAACGCCTGCTGACCGGTGATCGCCCTGAGCCGACCTATCTCGTGACCAAGCCATTCCAGGAAAAGACGGTCCGCGCAGCCATCAGTCAGGCCCTGTTCTTCAGGTCCAGCCGTCCGCTTTAAGTCGTTTCGCGAATTTGAAATTCGCTGCGCTGGCGCACAGGAACCCGCATAACGCACCGCACGCCTGCCCGTTCAAACGCGAGCTGGACGGGATGCTTGAGCTCGTGCGCGACGATCTTCTCGATCAGCTCAGTTCCAAAGCCGCGTTCCCGCTCCGCCTTGACCTCCGGTCCCTCACGTTCGCACCACTCGACCTCGGCCACGTGGTCGTCAACCAGCGCCCAATAGATCGACACCCGACCCTCCGGCACGCTCAGCGCGCCATATTTTGCAGCGTTGGTCGCCAATTCATGGATCGCAAGGCCAAAGGAAAGCGCATCATTGGGCGCAAGCTCAACAGGCGGACCGTCCACGCTGATAATCTGTTCGCCACCTGCACGAAAATGCTGCAGTTCCGCTTCCAGCACGGAACGCAAGGGCGTGGTGCCCCAATCCGTTCCGGTCAGCAGATCGTGCGTCGCGGACAAAGACCGGATGCGCCCCTCAAGGTTATCGGCAAACTCGTCGAGCGTGTTTGACCGCCGCCGGGTCAGCGCAAGGATCGAAAGCACGTTGGCCAGCGTATTCTTGACCCGATGATTGAGCTCCCGGCTCAACGAATTTCGGATCGAGTGCTGCTCTTCGAAAAAAGCCAGCCGGGTCTGATCTTCATAGGCCTGCTGGGTCATCAACCGCGCCACAAGCATGAAGAGGCTTGCTAAGGTCAGACCGAAAATCAGCGCAATGAGCGACATAGGATCAAGCGCCCCGCGTGACGGTGCCTCCACAATCAGCAGGAACTGACGATTGGCCACAGTCACCGGCTGATCCACTCGGGTGCCGCCGCCTTCAGAAAGAGAACGCGCAACGAGCAGGTGATTGGTCTGCGCCGATCCATCGTAAAGCCGCATTCCAAACGAGGGAGGCGCCGTTTGTTCAATTGCCGTATCAAGGAACAGGTCAGCTCTAAATGGGCTGTAGATGAAGCCCGCAAGAGCGCGGTCGACCGCCCGGCCACCCGGAATCTGGCGAAAGATCGGCATGAAGACCACAAATCCCGGCGCATCACCCCCGCCATCTTGAGCAAGAACTATGCGCGCCGACGCGGTCGGCTGGACTGTCCGCTGGGCCTCAGCCATGGCGGCCTTGCGAACCGGCTCGGAATACATATCAAATCCCAGCGCCCCTCGATTGCGAGCAGTGTCGGGATGGAAATATGTGATTGGCGCAGCGAGATTTGCTCCCGGCATACTTCCTCGCCGGGAGTTTTGATATTGTGAAGGAGACGGACGGATCGCGGGATAAGAAGGCTGAGCACGTCGCTGTTCTTGAACAAATTCATCTGCCTTTCGCGCATCGATAACCCTCACCCACCCGATACCTTCTGACCCGCGATGTTCCAGGTCGAGCCGCAACTCGCTCACGAATTGCCGGAAGGTTTGGATATCAACCCCTTGCGCGGTAGAAAGCAGCGCTGCACCCGCGCGCAGATAGGATGCAAAATTATTCGCCCGCCGCTCCAGAGCGGACGCAATCGCCAGCGCCTGTTGGCGAACCTGCGCCTCTTCGCGTGCGCGCGCATTGCTCTCGATTGCGAAAACACTGAGCGCGGTCACAGCCGTAATGGCTACAAACAGGCTGATCGGGACTAAACGGCGGTAACTTACCAGAAGGCGACGGACGCGGTTGAGCGATGAGGGCGGGTTGCTACCTCCTCGGCTTTCCTTCTGCGATTGTGTTGTTGCCATGCTGCTTGACGAAGACCCGCGCGCTCTTGGATTGGCTAAAGGCTGTGTGCACGGAACCAAAAACCCTGACCTTCGTTCCCGCAATGAAGGCCAGCATTGGACACGCTGTGTCTGATGCACCACTACAACGGCTCGGCGTCGCATCGACGCCACACGGGATCAAGGATCAAACTACAGCATCATGGCTACCGGAACGTCATTCGGCGACGAAGCGCCCAAGCCTTTTGAAAAGGGCAACGCCTCTGGCCGCCCTGATTGGGCCGATGGGTTGCGCCAATTGTACGATTCGGTGGTCGATGAACCGCTGCCCGATACTTTCAAGGACCTGCTTGACCGGCTCGACGAGACGGATTCCGAGGACAATGGATGCGAAGCAAATGGCTCCGAACGGGGCCAAAGCTGATGGCGAAATCAGACAAGAAAGCTACGCCCCCTCCCAAACGGACCCCGGCACAAAAAGCGGAGTTCAAGCGTGAACTCACAAACGTCGCCTCCCACCTGAGGGCGTTTGCCAGAGGTTTGTGCGGTCGCCCCGACATGGCTGATGATCTGGTGCAGGAAACCCTGCTGAAAGCGTGGGCGGCTCAAGATCGATTTGAGCCTGGCACTTCGATGCGGGCATGGACCTTCGTCATTCTGCGCAATGCCTATCTCACCGACATGCGCCGAAATCGCTTTCGCGGCGAGTATGATGAAGGCGTCGCGGAACGGATCCTGACGGCACCCGCAGGGCAGGAGGAACCGATCCACCTGTCAGATATGCACCGGGCGCTGCTCACCCTGCCGCCCGAGCGGCGCGAGGCTTTGTTGCTGGTGGGTGCGGGCGGCTTTTCTTATGAGGAAGCGGCGCAGATCTGCGGTTGTGCGGTTGGCACGATAAAAAGCCGGGTCGGGCGCGCGCGCGCCACGCTTAATTCGATGTTGGCCGAGGGCTCTATCCCGCAACGCTCTGTCGAAGATGCGACCGCGCACCGCGCCATTCTCGAAGAGCTTGACGATGTCGCTGCCGGCAATGGACAAGCTGCCAAGAGCTAGGTGTCGATACCGTGGTTGACCGGAGCTGGTGCGTCTCCCCGATCCACCACGCTGGCAACCGCAACATTCATCGTCACATTCCCCAGCGTCCGAATGATATCGGGCAGCATCTCCACCGCGACGAGCAAGGCCAGCGGTTCGATCGGCACGCCCATCGCGAGCGCAATCGGGCCAATTGAGACGACAAAGCTGATTGATCCCGGCAGGCTGACGGATCCCACGCTGATGATCACTGCGACAAAAATGCCCACCACGATGAGCGCCGGGGCCACATCGACACCAGCCAAAGCTGCGACGTACAGCGCCACTGCCAGGTTCATCGCAACGCTTGTTGCGCGAAAAACCGCGACGGCAAGCGGCAAGACAAACTCCGCCGTGCTTGGTTGCAGGTCCAGCTGCGAGGCGCTGTCGAGCATCGCTGGAAGGCTGGCCAGGGAGCTTTGTGTCGACACCGCGACAGCCTGGGATGGAAGGATCGCGCGCGCGAAATCGAGAAGGCGAACCCGGCCCAGCCCCCACGCCACGAGGTAAGCCAGAACGAGAATGAAACCACCCATGGCCGAAACTATTACGATGTAGTGGGCGAGCGCTGCAAACGCCCCGCTACCGCTGCGAAGGCCCACTCCAAAGGCAAGCGCAGCCACCCCGACAGGCGCAACCATCAAAACCCAGCCGATAATCTGCAGCATGGCGTTGGCCAGCGCGTGGAAAAAGGTCAGCAAGACGGTGCCTTGGCCATGTGGCAGCCGGGTTATCGCCAGCGCCAGCAGCGCAAAGAAAATCGTCAGCGGCAGCATGGCCGTCTCGCTCGCGGCGGCGATGATATTCGGCGCCACGAGAGATTTCAGGAATTCAAGAATGTCGGGCACTTGCCCCGCATCGCTTGGGCTTTGCGCCAAAAGGCCCGCAGCGCTCTGAGGGATCGGCACCGCGTCCAGCGCAAGCGGCAGCACCAGAGCCGTAAACAATCCACCGGCCACCGAAACGCTCAGCACCAGAGCAACAAATCGGCGAGCCGCAGCCCCTGCTCTTGCTGCGTCCACCATCTGCGCAAGGCCCAGAACCAGCAGGCTGGCGACCAGCGGAATAATGGTCATCTGGAGCGCTCTGAGCCATAAAGTCCCGATCAATGCCACGCTTTGGGTC
>JBCBKF010000121.1:0-7594 GCA_038522255.1 Pseudomonadota bacterium | reverse complement strand
CTGCGCGAGTCCAGCTGGGGAAATTCGGGGCGCTGGCGCGACGACGCTGAGGCGTCTGATGCGGATGAAGCGCTGAAAGAGGAAGCGCAAGATCCTGATGCCCCGCCAATGCAGTCGCCTGCGCGTTAACCCGTCTTCAGATTGTCGACAAAATGCGCCGCTGACTGTTCCAGCTCGCGCACATGGCTCGTCAGAGCCACGATTGTCTCATCAATCTGAGTGGAGAGCTTTTGTGCCGAAGAAGCTGTGCTCGCGAGCGCCTTGCTGCGATCTGCCATGGCGCGCACGCCATCCGCAGCGCCGCGCGCGAAAACCTCTATCGTGTCCGCCGACTTGCGCTGACTTTCAACGTCCCAGCGGATTTCGGTGGCAGCCTGCGCCAGTTCGCTGATCGCGCTGTCAATTGCTCCAAAGCTGCGTTCGGCCTCCACGGTTCCAGATTTGACGCCTTTGAGAAAGTCGTCGATTTCCGTCGCGGCCTCGCTCGCCTGCATCGCCAGGGCTTTGACCTCTTGCGCAACAATGGTGAAGCCCCGCCCGGCTGGCCCCGCGCTCGCGGCTTCAATCGCAGCATTGAGGGAGAGGAGATTGGTGCGCTCGGCGATGCGGACAATGGCCCGGGTCGCTTCGCCGATCGTGTGCGTGTGACGCGCGAGGCTCTCTACTGCGTTACCCCCATGGCTTGACCGTTCGGTGGCGTGGGTGGTGAGGGCATTTTGCTGGCTGACATTCACGGCAATGCCGGCAATCGAGGCGGACAATTCGCTCACGCCTTGGGCGACGTTATTTGTCGCATTGCTGGCTGATTGCGCGGCCTGTGCAACGTCGGCAGCGTTCGAACCGGCATCCACAGCCACCGTGTTGAGTGCTTTGGTGGTCCGCTCCAGCCTTGTGGTGGATGCGGCGATGGCACAGGTGACGACGCTGAAAGAAGCCTCAAAGTCCTGAGCGATCCGTTTGATTTGCGCCTCGCGCTGCGCAGCCTGTTCGATTTCGCTACGCTCGCGCTCGAGGCGTTCGGATTGAGCCCGTTCAAGCGCCCGTGCGAGTTCATCGGACTGGGTTTTCAAAAGATCAGCGCGTTCAGCGCTCTCGGTGCTCTTGGCGTGGAGCGTAGCGAACAGGTTGGAAACCCTCGAAGCGACGCTGTACGAAATTGCGATGACTATGATGAGGCCGATCGTCTCAGCTGAAACACCAATGACCAGACTGGCACTTATCTCCCCTCCCACAGCCTCACCAGCACGCAAGATGAGATATTGCGCCAGCGCCATTGCGCCCGCTTCGAGTATGATCCGTCGGTCACAAAGGCTTACCAGTGCGACGATGCTGCCGAGATAGGGGAGCAGGAGGTCGGGTTCCATGTCCGCGGCGTAAAAGGCAACGTTTATGAGGGTGGGAAGGAAGGAAGCCGTTGCCGCCGCCACCAATCGACCGCTGCGCCCGATTCTGGCTGTGCCGGCGACGTAAGCGGTGGCTGCGGCGAAAGGGCAAATCAGGAAAAACACCACGGCAACGTGGGGAAGCGTGAACAAAGCCATCAAGCCGATCAGTGCGGCGACCATCCAAGTGCTGACAGCGACAATGAAGATGCCGCGCAGGCGTAGCGCGTCAATGCCAGGGAAATCCTGCGGCTCCTCGGGTGGCGTGCGCAAGAGCGGCGCGGTTCGAAGCCAGTCTTCGAACGCGTCGGTGTCGGGGAGCTGTTCTGCTGGTTCGTGTGGAGCCGCGTTAAGCATGGCGCAAGCGATAGGCGCATCACGGTTACCCAAACCAACACTGCCGAGTGCGTGGTGTTACGACGCGGAGGCGGTCTTGCTCAGCGGAATGGCGGCTCGTTGAACGCACGCAGCTTGCGGCTGTGCAGGCGATCCCCTTCATCGCGCAGGCGCGCCACGGCTTTCAGACCGATCTGAAGGTGCGCGGCAATAGCCTCTTCATAGAACTTGTTGGCCTGGCCCGGAAGCTTGATCTCGCCATGCAGCGGCTTGTCCGAGACGCATAGCAGCGTTCCATAGGGGACGCGGAACCGGTATCCTTGCGCAGCGATGGTTGCGCTTTCCATCTCGACTGCAATCGCACGGCTGTGAGAAAAACGCTTGGCGCTGTCGGAATAGTGCAGCTCCCAGTTGCGATCATCGGTAGTGACCACTGTCCCTGTGCGCATGCGCTGTTTAAGGTTGGCACCCTGGACCCCGGAGACCTCTTCCGCAGCCCCCGCCAGCGCCAGCTGAACCTCTGCAATCGGCGGGATGGGGATTTCTGGCGGCAAAACCGCGTCGAGAACGTGGTCGTCGCGCAAATAGGCATGGGCGAGCACAAAGTCGCCGATCTTCTGCGTTGAGCGCACGCCGCCGCAATGCCCGATCATCATCCATGCATGTGGACGCAGCACGGCAAGGTGATCGCAAATGGTTTTTGCATTCGAGGGACCAACGCCGATATTCACAAGCGTGATGCCCCGCCCATCTTCGCGCATCAGGTGATAGCTCGGCATCTGCGAGCGTCGCCAGGCGGTGTCGTTCAACTGGTCGCGCGCACTTTCGGTCGCCGCGCCGATGTCGAGCCCACCCGCACCGCGCAGGGCGGTGTAACCGTTCTCGCCAATCTGCCGGGCACCCCAGTCAACAAATTCATCGACATAGCGGTGATAGTTGGTGAACAGGATAAAGTCCTGGAAATCCGCAACCGCAGTGCCGGTGTAATGCGCGAGGCGCGCGAGCGAGTAATCGGTGCGCAGCCCATCAAACAGCGACAAAGGCATGTCGCGGTTCTCGTCAATTTCGATCCCGTCAGCCAGTTCATCGCCAATCAGCGCCAAATCGGTTGAAGGGAAGTGCTTGGCGATATCCTGTGGCGCGATGCCTTGCATCATTGCTCCCGCTTCGCCGTCGAGGACGTAAGGAAACGGTATTTCCTGGCGCGACCGGGTGACGGTGACCTCGACTTCGTATTCAGCTGCGATCAGTTCAAGCTGCTCGGTGAGATAGGGGGCAAACAGGTCGGGCCGGGTGATTGTGGTCGTGTAGGTGCCCGGCTGCTCAAGGCGACCAAAGGCGCGGCTGCGGTCGGTGAGGTCACCGCCAGAGGTGCCCGCGTAATGCAGCGTGATTTGCGGATAGGCATAGCTGCCATCTACGCGCTTGCGCTGTGGGGGGACCGCGCCTTCTCGGCCAAAGGCGATGACGTCGGTGCGCAGGTCGGCGACCGCTTCGGCATAGTGGCTTTGCAATTGTTCGAGGATGGATGGGATATCAATCATGCTCGGCGTGCTACCCTTCATTTGCGACACTTTCAAAGACACGACTTTCGAGGACACGTGGGGTTTGCAAAAAGGGCGCGGTGATCTGACCAGACCGCCGCGCCCTTATGCGTGTGGTAAGCGAAGGAACCAGCCGATCAGGCCGCGTCCTCTTGCGCTGTTTCGTCGGCCTCTTCCGCCGCGCTGTCTTCGAGCAGTTCAGCCGGGATTTCGCCCGGCTCAAGCCCATCGTTGTCAATCTTGGTATCCGCGGCGGCTTCTTCGATTTCACGCTGCTCTTCTTCGAACATCTGCGCCAGAACATCGACACCCTGCGATTGCAGTTCAGCTTCGTCGTCCGAACGCGCCACGTTGGCTTTGACGGTCACGTGCACCTCTGGGTGCAGCGCCACGGTCACATCGTGCATGCCGATCGTCTTGATGGGCGCGCCCATGATGACCTGTTTCTTGTCAATCTCGTGGCCTTTTTCGTTCAGGCCGGCGACCATGTCGCGCACGTTGACAGAGCCGTAAAGCTGGCCGGTGTTGGACGCAGCACGGATGAGGACGACTTCAGCGCCTGCGACTTTTTCGCCAAGGCTTTCGGCGACAGTACGCTTTTCGGCGTTGTCTTTTTCCAGTCGCTCGCGATTGGCTTCGAACACTTTCTTGTTGGCGTCATTTGCGCGCAGGGCTTTCTTCTGCGGCAGCAGGAAGTTGCGCGCATAGCCATCCTTCACAGTGACGATGTCGCCGATCGTTCCGAGCTTCTCGATGCGCTCAAGGAGAATGATATCCATAGTTCTTTCCCCTTACTTCACGATGTACGGCAAAAGGCCGATGTGACGCGCACGCTTGATCGCCTTGGCGAGTTCACGCTGCTTCTTGGCGGAAACGGCGGTGATGCGGCTGGGCACGATCTTGCCACGCTCGGACATGAAGCCCTGGAGCAGGCGCACATCCTTGTAATCAATTGTGGGCGCGTCGTTGCCGGAAAACGGGCACGACTTGCGGCGGCGGAAAAACGGGCGGGCCATCAGTCGCGCTCCTCTCGGTCAGAGCGACGCTTACGGTCGCGTTCGTTCTTGCGCATCATGACGCTGGGGCCTTCTTCGTGTTC
The DNA here is from genome assembly GCA_038522255.1 of Pseudomonadota bacterium. Classification (GTDB taxonomy): domain Bacteria; phylum Pseudomonadota; class Alphaproteobacteria; order Sphingomonadales; family Sphingomonadaceae; genus Erythrobacter. The sequence continues at coordinate 3,233 of JBCBKF010000121.1, read as the reverse complement.
ATCGACACGGATGGTCATGTAGCGGATGACGTCTTCGTTGATGCGGGTCTGACGCTCCAGCTCGGCAACGACGTTGCCGGGAGCCTCGATGTTGAGCATCACGAAGTGCGCTTTGCGGTTGCGCTCAATCTTGTAGGCGAGGGATTTAAGACCCCAGGTCTCCGTCTTGGTGACCTTGCCTTCATTCGCTTCAACGATCTCGGTCGCCGTGGCCGCCAACGCATCAACCTGGGCCTGCGAGAGGTCCTGACGCGCGAGGAAAATGTGCTCATAAAGAGCCATCTTTCACGTTCCTTTTACTGCTGCCGATCGCTGGCTGATCCGTCAGGATGACGGGGCCCCTCCGGCTTTCTTCGTTTCCGCGGCCGACCATCGCCAACTGCGGAAGCGGGCACATAGACGGTTTGAGCAGGAATGCAAGGCTTGTGCACCTGGTGCAGGCAGGGCAGTTCGACGCAGATGCAATAGCGAAGGGGGAAATCTTGTGCCATCAGGACTGGTCGCGCTGCTTGACGATGTTTCGATGATTGCTCGTGCTGCTGCAGCATCGGTTGACGATATTGCCGCTTCTGCGGGCAAGGCGGGGTCGAAAACGGCCGGGGTTGTGATCGACGATGCAGCTGTCACGCCCAGCTACGTTACCGGCCTCTCGCCATCCCGCGAATTGCCGATCATCTGGGCCATCACGAAAGGCAGCCTGTTTAACAAATTGGTGATCCTGCTGCCCGGCGCGATCCTCCTGTCCGAATTTCTTCCCGGCCTGATCATTTGGATTCTCATGCTGGGCGGGGCTTTTCTATGCTATGAAGGCGCGGAAAAAGTGCTGGAGAAGCTCGGCGCGCAAAAGCACGGCAAGACAGTTGGGGACGAAATCAAGGATCCGGTCGCGTTCGAAAAACAGCGCATTGCAGGGGCGGTGCGTACCGATCTGATCCTGTCGGCCGAGATCATGGCGATCACGCTCAATGAACTTGACTTGCCAACCTGGTGGGAACGCGGACTGGCGCTGGCGCTCGTCGCCTTTGTCGTCACCATTGTCGTCTATGGTGCGGTCGCACTGATCGTGAAGATGGATGATGTGGGCCTGCACCTGTCGCGCAAAGACAGCGCGTTTGAGCAGAATATGGGCGCGTTCCTGGTGAATTCAGTGCCGCATCTGCTGGTCGCATTGTCAGTTATCGGCACAATCGCGATGTTGTGGGTCGGCGGCGGGATCATCATTCATGGAACGCATGAGGTCGGTTTCAACGCTCTTTATGATTTCGCCCACGGAATTGAGGGCTGGGTGAAGAGCGCCACCGGGTCTCTGTCAGGGATTGCCGGCTGGCTTAGCTATGCGGGTATTTCGGCTATTGTCGGCCTGACGCTTGGCGCGATCATCGCTTTTGTCTTGCATAAAGTCATTGGCTTTGAGGGATCGCATTGATGCCCGAGGCGCCGATCCTCTACACCTGCGCTGGCTCGCGCGGGCTTCGCTGCACGTGGGCAGCGCAGGAAGTGGGCCTTGAGATCGACCTCAGGATGCTGCCATTCCCGCCGCGCCGCAAGGCTCCTGAATACCTTGCGATCAATCCGCTGGGCACGGTGCCGCTGTTCATTGACGAGCTGGGCGATGATCTCAGTCCCTACCAGTCACGCATGACCGAAAGCTGCGCGATCGCGCATTATATCGCGGCGCGCAGAGGGCCGACCAACTTTATCGTCCAGGTTGGGGAGCGCGATTATGCGGAATATCTCGATTACACCTATCACGCCGATGCAACGCTGACCTTCCCGCAGACAGTCTATATGCGCTTTGCTCTTTTCGAGGCTGACAAGGGCTGGGGCGAGGCCGGAGAGGCCTACGCCAAGTGGTTTTACAAGCGCCTCGTCAAAATCGAAGAGCGCCTTGATGGCCGCGACTATCTATGCGCTGATCGCTTCACGATAGCGGATATCTGTGTGGGCTACGCGCTGATTCTGGCGGGCCGGGTGGGGCTAGAGGAAGGGATGCCCGAGGCGCTCAAGGCCTATCGAGAACGGCTCACCGACCGGCCTGCCTACAAACGTGCGGTTGAGCGGGAACAGGCCGGGCTCAAGGCGCTCTTGAACTAAATCAGCTCTCAGGAGGTGCCAGATGCGTTCCGCATTTGGTGCACACCCGGTTGGGCCAGGGCACTACCAGGATGCCGCGAAAGAACAGGTTCTTGCCGCAAGTCGGGCAATCATAGGTCAACATCTGACGATTGGCTGCGATCAAGCCGATGATCGCCACGCCGAATGCGATGCTCGAATGGCCGATTATCCGCTCTACAAGGGCGACAAACACGATAGCCACCACCAAAGCGCCCAGCATCCACCAGGCGTGGCGCCGGGCTCGGGCATAAACGCTCATTGGTGCTTCTTGATTGTCATTTGAGGCGCTCGAACACGTTCCTGGCAAAGGCGCTGAGCGAATCATCACGCGCGCCCATGATGACGATGCGGTCGCCCGCTTGCGCAAGTTCAACGAGGCGATCACCGCAATTCTCGCGCTCCGCGATATGCTCGGCGTTGCTTCCGCCAGCTTTAATAAGATCGATTATCCGCTCGCTGCCGTCGCTGCGATCGACTGTGCCGCCATAATAGACAGGGTCGCACATCAGCGTGATGTCATCAGAGCCAAGTTCGCGCACAAAGGTCTCGGCAAGCTCGGTGCCCATCTGCCTTAAAGGACCGAAGCCATGGGGCTGAAAAAAGGCGAGCACCCGTCCCGGCGTCGCCTTCAACGTGCGCAAGGTCGCCGCACATTTCTCAGGATTGTGGCCGAAATCGTCGATCACGGTGATTCCGGAAGGAGTGGTGCCGACCACGTCAAAACGGCGTGCCAGTCCGGCAAAGGATCGCAGCGCGTAGACAGCGTACTTGGCCTCGATCCCCGCTGCGCATGCCGCCGCGATCGCGGCGAGCGCGTTTGACAGATTGTGCAGACCCGGCATGGGCAGGCTGAGTGGGAAAACCTCGCGGTTCCGATTGTCGAGCACTGCGGCGCGGATGCCGAGAGCACCTTCTTCGATCGATGAAGGTTCCACCGTAATGTCGGCCGCCTGGTTGCGGATTCCAAAGCTGACCGTTTGCGACGCCTTCGTGGCGAGGAACCGCGCCTCTTCATTGTCGAAATTGACCACCGCGCATCCCGCTTCGCGCACAAAGTCGCCAAAAAGCACGCGCAGTTCTTCAATGCTCTTGTGGTCAAGGCTGACATTTAAGAGAAC
>JBCBKF010000120.1:0-7633 GCA_038522255.1 Pseudomonadota bacterium | reverse complement strand
CATCGCCGGCATCGGCGATGACCGGGACCGAAAGCTGGACCATCGACGCGGCGGGCAGCGAAAGGCTGCGGACCGCGCTGTACCAGAGGGCGTCGCCGGCGCCGGAGACGACGGCTCCGGCGGCGACGGCGAGCCTGGCGCCTTCGACCAGCGATACCCCCTGCCCGCGCGCCATGCGCTGGATCGTCTGCTGGGCCTTGTCGCCGAGGCCCCGTTTGGGCGTGTTGACGATCCGCTCGAAAGCGAGGTCGTCATCGGGGCTGACCACGACGCGGAAATAGGCCATCGCGTCCCGTATCTCCATCCGCTCGTAAAAGCGCGGCCCGCCGATGACGCGGTAGGGCAAGCCGATGGTCAGGAACCGATCCTCGAACGCGCGCATCTGGTGCGAGGCGCGGACGAGGATCGCCATCTGCTCGAGGCTCATGGGCCGCACGCCGCGGGTGCCGCCCTGGGCGCTCTCGATCTCTTCGCCGATCCAGCGGGCCTCTTCCTCGCCGTCCCAATGGCCGATCAGGCGGACCTTTTCGCCGTCGTTGCGGTCGGTCCACAGTTCCTTGCCCAGACGGCTTTCATTGCCGCGAATGACACCCGACGCCGCCCCGAGGATATGCGGGGTGGAGCGGTAATTCTGCTCCAGCCGGATCACGGCAGCGCCGGGAAAATCCTTTTCAAACCGCAGGATATTGGCAACTTCTGCGCCGCGCCATGAATAGATCGACTGATCATCATCGCCCACCACGCAGATGTTCTTGTGCGCCTGCGCAAGCAGACGCAGCCACAGATATTGGACTGCGTTGGTGTCCTGATATTCGTCGACCAGAATATAACGGAAGCGGCGCTGATACCCCTCTAGCACATCGGTGTGGGTGCGAAAGATCGTCAGCATATGGAGCATCAGATCGCCGAAATCGCACGCATTGAGCGCCTTCAAGCGCTCCTGATAGGCGGTGTAGATCGCCTGGCCCCGGCCATTGGCAAACGCTTCATTGTCGACCGCATCGAGATCATCAGGGTTGAGCCCACGGTTCTTCCACCCATCGATAAGCCCGGCAAGCTGGCGCGCGGGCCAGCGCTTTTCATCAAGGTCACTGTCATTGATCAGCGCTTTCATCAGCCGAAGCTGATCATCGGTATCGATGATCGTGTAATTGCTCTTAAGGCCCACCAATTCGGCATGGCGGCGCAGCATCTTCGCGCAGATCGAATGGAAGGTGCCAAGCCAGGGTATCCCCTCAGCACTCGGGCCCAGATGTCCGCCGACACGCTCGCGCATTTCGCGCGCGGCCTTGTTGGTGAAGGTGACGCACAGGATCTGGCTGGGATAGGCGCGCCGGGTCGCCACCAGATGCGCCAAACGCGCGGTGAGCGCTGCGGTCTTACCCGTGCCTGCGCCAGCGAGCATCAGCACTGGACCTTCGGTCGTCAGCACGGCTTCGCGCTGAGGCGGGTTGAGGCGCGCGGCATAGGCCGGGACTGAATTGTCGGGTGGGACCGGTGTGGTCGAAAGGGGTGGAGGCGGGACCATGATGATGTCGGGAACAAATATAGAACTATTGGTCGCAGAGCAAGCGAACGTCACACTGTGTGCCTCTGGCTTGGCACTATTGGGCTCCAAGCTCAATCGCGTCGGCCCGCTTTCGCCACAGCTATCGCTAGCGTGTGCCGCTTACGCGCCCGGAAAATGCGTTGCCTCTGGTCATGGTGCTGGCTTGAGCGCATGCAACACGCGTTCGCCGTAGGGGATGCTGTCGAATGAACATGCGTTCGTGACGCTTGGGAGATACACATAGGAGAACCCAATGCGTACTAAGATCAATGCTTGTCTAATCATCAGCCTTGCCGCTCTGGCTGCGGGTGGAGCGCCAGCCAGCGTGGCCTTTGCAGCCACACAAGCCGAAGAGGGCGAGGATGCAAGGAAGGACGAGATTGCCTCGTGGCCTGCGGAAAAGCAGGCGTCCTACAATTTGTGGCCGGCGGAAACGAAGGACTATTACTGGACGCTTTCGCCCACTCGTCAGAAGCTGTTCTGGGGCCTTACCGACGCCGACAAGGTGGCGCTTTCGGGAATGGATGAGGCGGATAAGGCGAAGGTTTGGGAGCGGCTTGAAAAACAGGCAGGAACTCCCGGCACCTCCGGCTGAGCGATCAAAGACGCCTTGAGGCTGGACGTGGGGACGTGTGGGATTAGCCGGCTGCGCGCAAAAGCGTGAGCTTGGCTTTGCCAACCTGCCGTTCAGCCTCAATCGTCAGGCCCTTCACCTCTACCTGTTCCAACGCCTCTGTTTCGAGCGCGACCCATGTCGCCTCACCAATCCAGCCGAGGCGCAGCAGCCGATCAAGCGCCACCTCGCCAGCGCCAGTGCGATAGGGCGGGTCCAGCAGCAAGAGGTCGAGCGGCTCGCTGCGCGCGCGCAATTGTATGACCGAGACTGCCTCCACGCTGGTCGCCGCGCGCGCGTCCAAAGCGGCGATGTTGGCGCGGATCGCGGACAGGGCTTCGCGCTCATTCTCAACAAAGAGGCAATGCGCGGCCCCCCGCGACAGCGCCTCGAGCCCCAGTGCGCCTGAGCCTGCAAACAGATCGACCACACGCAAGCCCTCAAAGCTCCCCAGCCGGCTGGTGAGCATGCTGAAGAGTGTTTCGCGCGTTCGGTCTGCCGTCGGGCGCGTCACATCCCCCTTGGGTGCGGTCAATCTGCGCCCGCGCCATTCGCCAGCAATGATCCTCACTCGGTGGACCCGCGCTTGAGCTGGCTCTGAAAGCGCGCAAGATCGCCCATACGGATGATCGTCGCCTGCCCGCGGGGCAGATCGCCCAGCGCGAAGGGGCCGTAAGCAGTGCGGATCAGGCGGTTCACCTTGAGGCCCAGATATTCGAGCACGCGGCGCACTTCGCGGTTCTTGCCTTCGGTGATGGTCATCTCGATCCAGTTGTTCTTGCCTGAGCTACCGTGTTCAAGATTGGCGTCGATCGAGCCATAGCGCACGCCGTCAATCTCCACCCCTTCGATGAGCGCTTCGAGCTGGTCTTGCGATACCTCGCCAAAAGCGCGCGCGCGGTAGATGCGTGGGATGCCAGTGGCAGGCAGCTCCATCTGACGTTTAAGCCCGCCATCATTGGTAAGCAGCAGCAGCCCTTCGGTGTTAAGGTCCAGCCGCCCGATCGGCATCAGGCGCGGCGTGCCCTTGGGAAGCGCGTTGCGCAATGCGGAATAGATAGTCGCGCGGCCCGCCGGATCGCTCTCGGCGGTGAGTAACCCGGTGGGCTTGTTGAACGCGACCAGCATGGTTGGATCGGCGGGGCCGACAGGTTTGCCATCAACGCTAACACCTTTGAGATCGGTCAGAAAGGTCGCGGGCGTTTCGACCGGCTTGCCGTTCAAGGTGATGCGCTTGTCGGCAATCATGCGCTCGATCTCGCGCCGGCTTGCGACGCCAGCGCGCGCCAGAAGCTTGGCGATGCGGTCGCCCTCAGGGCGGTCTTCGGTCTGGGGTGGGTTAGTGGGCATGGTGCCCGTGCGCCTACGCGGCTTCGATCGCCTCGGCAACGATGGCGTTGAAACGGGTGATGCCGCTCTCGAGCGTGCCCAGCGTCAGCTCTTCGATCGCGCCGCTTTCCAGCCCTTGCTGGCCCAGCTCGGCCGCGCGGAAGTCTTCGCTGGCAAATACCCCGCCGTCGAGCAGCGCCCAGCTGCGCTCCCAGTGATCGCGCGCCTTATCGGTCGCAGGCGGTTCGGGGATCAGCATGAAGTCTTCGACCAGGGTCAGATCATGCGCCTGCGGCATCAGCACCATGACGTTCACATAATCGGGGCTGGGGACGATCACGGTGCCGGGCAGCAATTGATAGGCAAAGGTAACGAGGCGCCGCATTGCAGCCATATCGGCAAGGTCAATGCCGTCCATCTCCTCAGCGCGCCCCACCGCGGATCGTAGATGAGGGCCGACCTCATCGCCAGCGGTGACGCCATCTTTGAAGAACGGGCCAATCGTATTCGCGTGCAGGCGGGTTACATGGTAGCTTTCAAGGAAAGCATCCATGATCAGCTTCCAATTGCCTTTGACCGTGTGGGTCTTGCGGCGGAAGAGATGAGCGCCAGGCAATCCGAATGCGGCGAAATCTTCCCCCAGGGTCTGCGCATCGCTGAAATCGGCATCTTGCGCGGGCGCAAACCAGATCAGCCCGCCCGCCTCAAGGCTCGGCAATTCAACCAGGCCATGCGCGGACTTGTCGAGATCGGGAAAGGTTTCGGGGCGGGGCAAAGCGAGAAGGCGGCCATCAAGGCCATAGGTCCAGGCGTGATAGGGGCATACGAGGCGCGCAGTGCATTCGGCCTCACGCCCTTCGACCAGCCGGGTTCCGCGGTGGCGGCAGACATTGAGGAAGACGTGCGCCTGGCCTTGTTTATCGCGGGTAATGAGCAGCGGGCGACCCGTGTGATCATGCGGAACAGCCATGCCGGGCTCGGGCAACAGCGCGCTAGGCACCAGAACTTGCGGCAGACGGTCAAACAGCGCCGCTTTCTCACGCGCAAAGAAGGCGGGATCGGTGTAATGGCTGGCGGGCACGCGCGTGGTCTCGGCCCCGCGCCGACCCTCGCCATCGCGCACGCGCTCCGCCAGAGCGATCTGTCCCGGTGTGGCCTGCATGGGTGCAGGGATTTTTTGCAAATGTGTTGTGGACGCGTTCATGCCGACGCTCTTATCCCTCTGGCCTATTCCTCTCCAAGACGCCTAGTGTTGCACATTTAGAGCGGATTGCAAAAAGGCAGGGCTAATTCATGGACTGGAGCACGGTCATTCTCTTCGGGGTCATCGCCGCTGTGGTGGGCCTTGCCTATCTCGTGCCCGCTTTTGCTCCCTATCGCCGCAAGATGCCGTTCGTGGCGTTCCTGCTCGGGATATCCTCGGGCTTCCCGTTGACCCTGCTGCTCGGGACGATGACGTTCTGGCTTTCGAAAGTCGGGATTGAGAAATCGACCATCGGCTTCGCGATCGGCTTGACGACACCCTACACGCTCAAATTCCTTTGGGCGCCTTTTGTCGACAAGACGCGCATCCCGATCCTGAGCGATCTCTTAGGCCAAAGACGCGCCTGGCTGTTCTTGGTCCAGAGCGCGCTTGTGGCTGCCTTGTGGCAATTGGGGACGAGCAATCCGAGCAATGACAACATCGCGCCCTTTGCGTTGTGGGCGATTGTGGTCGCGTTCCTGTCGGCGACGCAGGACATTGTGATCGACGCCTACCGGATCGAGATTCTATCGGACGAGGAAATGGCGCATGGCACTGCGATGAACCAGTTTGGCTATCGCACCGGCAACCTGCTCGCAGGCGCGGGGACGATCTATCTCGCTTCGACCGAAGGCTATGATGCAGGCTGGGCGATGGCTTACGGATTGACGAGCTTTCTGGTGCTGCCTGCTGTCTTGGGTGCTTTGTGGGCGGGCGCGGGGCGGTATGATCCGAGCACGGCGCGCGCGGCGGGGCAGAATTTTGGAACGTGGCTGATGGAGACTGTCGTCAACCCCTTCCGGGAGTTCCTGGGCCGCAAGGGCGCGGTGCTGATCCTGCTGTTTGTGCTGATCTACAAGGTCGGCGATGCGATGGGGCAGGGGATGCTGAACCCGATGATCGTTGAGCTGGGCTTTAGCGACACCGAGTTCATCACGATCAACAAGTTTGTCGGCTTTGCCGCGCTGATCATCGGTTCGGCGCTGGGCGGGCCGTTCATCGCCTGGCTGGGCATGGGGCGCGCGCTGATTATCTCAGGACTGCTTATGATGCTGTCGAACTTCATGTTCGTCATCCTTGCAATGGTCGGGCATTCGCCTTTGATGTTGGCGCTGGCGGTGGGGACTGAGAACCTTACCAGCGGCATCGGGCTGACCGTGTTTGTGACCTATCTGTCGGGCCTTTCCAACCTGGCTTACACCGCGACGCAGTTTGCCTTGCTCTCCAGCTTTGCTGCGGTGGGGCGCACCTGGCTGGCGACGCCGTCAGGCTATCTGGCGGAGAATCTGGGCTGGGTGGGCTTCTGGACTTTCACGGTGCTGGTGGCGGTGCCGGGCATGGCGTTGTTGTGGCTGCTGTGGCGCAAGGGTTTTGTGGTGGAAACCGTGCGCCAGACTGCAGCGCCTGACGATGGCGAGACCAATGTCGGCGCTGAAGAGACTGCCGATGGCGAACCAAAGCCCCTCAAGACCGCGCCCAGCTAGTCGGGGGCTTCCTCATTTAGCCGCAGCGCTTCGCCAGCAAGGAAGAGCGATCCGGCGATGAACACGGCGCGGCCGTCTTTGGGCAGGCGGGCCATCGCATCGGTTAGGTTCGAGGCGCTCGCAACCCCATCGCCAAACGCGCTGGCATCGTGATGATCGTGGCCCTGAATGGGCACGGCGGTGATGCTGGCGCTCGCTTCGCTCAGCGGGCCTACAATCGCGTCAGGGTTCTTGTTGGCCAGCATGCCCACGATCAGATGCATCGACCGTTTCGACCAGAACCGCGCCATGGCCGCGCCCGCGCTCGGATTGTGGCCGCCATCAATCCAGACCTCGCGCTCGCCTGCAAGCGGCCCATTGGTGAGGCGTTGGAAACGGCCCGGCCAGCGTGCTTTTGTCAGGCCCGTGCGAATGGCATCGCTTGAAACGCTCATCTCATCCTGATGGCGCAGCATCGCAATGGCGAGGCCTGCATTGCGTATCTGATGCGCGCCAGCGAGAGCGGGGAGGGGCAATTCGAGAGTGCCCGCCTCATCGCGGTAGGTGTGTCTGGGCTCGGGCGCATGGCCCGCAACCTTGTTCGACCAGTCATGCCCGCAGAGCGCCAGCCTCGTGCCCACGCTTTCAGCGCGCACGATGATTTGCCGGGTGGCTTCGGGTACCTGATCGAGCGCGACCAGCGGCACGCCCTTTTTGGCGATCCCGGCCTTTTCAAAAGCGATGCGGGCCATTGGTTCTCGCGGCGTATTGTCCTCTGGTGCGAGCAGAAAGCGTTCATGATCAAGGCCGAGCGCAGCGATCCCGCTTGCCGCGACCGCTGCGGGTTCGAGCACATTGGTCGCGTCGAATCGCCCCCCAAGACCCACCTCAACCACACAGGCATCCGCCGGTTCGCGTGCGAAGATGACGAAGGCCGCCGCAATGGTCGCTTCAAAAAAGCTTGGGCCTAAATCTTCGCACGCATTGAGCACTTCTTCCAGCACCGCGGCCAGAGCAGTGTCGCTGATCAGGTCTCCGGCAACCCGGATCCGCTCGTTATAGCGCACCAGGTGCGGAGAGGTGGTGACATGGACGCGGTTGCCATCGGCCTCCAGAATGGCGCGCAGGAACGCGCAGGCCGATCCTTTGCCGTTCGTGCCCGCAACATGGAACACCGGGGGAAGCTTGCGATGCGGGTTGCCCAGCCGTCCCATCATCGCGGTGATTGTTTCGAGTCCAAAACGCCCTTGCGGAACGCTGAGTTTGCTCAACCGATCCAGTTGTCCCTGCACGCGGGCATCGTCGGAGTGGCCAAAATCCATCGCCAGGATGCTTGAGTCTACGCCGCCTGCGAGGGCTGCAAATAGTCCAGCATTCTTGCCAGCGTGGATTTTAGCTCGTGCCGGTGTACCACCATATCGACCATGCCGTGCTTG
>JBCBKF010000119.1:0-7633 GCA_038522255.1 Pseudomonadota bacterium | reverse complement strand
AGTTCGATCTGCGAATAGTGCGCAGCGAGCAGCGTGTTGCCAGCTTCAGGCACGAATGCCTCCCGGATGGTGCGGCCGATCGCGGTGCGGATCGGGATGTTCTGCAGGTTGGGGTCGGTTGATGACAGTCGGCCAGTCTGTGCGCCAACCAGACTGTAGCTGGTGTGGACGCGGCCTGTTTCGGGATTGATCTGTTGTTGCAAAGCGTCGGTGTAGGTCGATTTGAGCTTTGAAAGGTGGCGCCATTCCAGAACTTTCTTGGCGATTGGCGCACCTTCCCCGGCAAGCTTTTCCAGAACCGATTGGTCGGTTGAATAAGCGCCGCTCTTGCCTTTTTTGCCGCCCTTGAACCCCATTTTGTCAAACAGGATCTCGCCCAATTGCTTGGGGCTGCCGACGGCGAATTCCTGTCCGGCGATTTCGTGTATCTCGGTTTCAAGCTCGGCTGTGGTGGTTGCAAACTCCTCGGAAAGCCGTGCGAGCTGCGCGCGGTCCACCTTGATACCCTCGCGTTCCATCTGAGCCACCACCGGGATCAGCGGGCGGTCAACCCGCTCATACACGCGCGTACCACCCTCTTGCGAAAGGCGCGGTTTCAGCATTCGGTAAAGCCGCAGGGTTACATCAGCGTCCTCGGCCGCATATTCGGTTGCGCGGTCGAGCGGGACTTCGCCAAAAGGGATCGCTTTCTTGCCCGTGCCGCACACATCCTTGAAGGCGAGCGGCGTGTGGCCAAGGTGGCGCTCGGACAGTTCGTCCATCCCATGGCCGCCGCCCATCCCCTCTCCGCGTCCGGCATCAAGATCAAAGCTCATCACCATCGTGTCTTCGATCGGGTGAACATCGACGCCATAGCGCGCGAGGACGTTGAGATCGTATTTGCCGTTCTGGAACACCTTGAGAACCGCAGCGTCCGCCAGCATGGGCCTAAGCGCTGTCAGCGCTGCTTCGCGATCGATCTGCTCGGGCTTTTCATCGAACATGTCGCTGCCGCCATGTGCCAGCGGAATGTAACACGCATCGTTGGGCCCTAACGCTAGGCTCACTCCGACCAGTTCAGCCTGCATCGCGTCAAGCGAGCTGGTTTCCGTATCAACCGCCACCAGTTGCGCAGCGCACGCACGGGCGATCCATTCATCGAGCATGTCCTTTGTCTGCACCGTCTTGTAGGCGCTGCGATCCAGCTTGGGCGCTTCTGGAAGCGGTTGGCGCGCGCCTTGCGCGGTGCCTGCATCGCCCGCCATCTCCGCCTTTGCGGGGTGAAGATTGTTGGCGCGTTCCGGGCTGCCCGTGCCAGCGCCCAGTCGCTTCAGCAGCGAAGTAAAGCCATGCGTCTGCAAAAATCCGGTCAACGGCTCTTCGGGAATTCTGGTGAGCTGCATGTCCTCCAGCGGCACTGGCAGATCGCAATCTTCTTTCAGCGTCACCAGAACCCGGCTCATCTCGGCATCGGCGCGGCCTTCGATCAGGCGTTCCTTGAGCTTCGATTTCTTCATCTCGGGCGCCTGATCGAGCGCGGCGATGAGTGAGCCGTGTTCGGCGATCAGTTTGGACGCGGTCTTGGGACCAACGCCATAAATGCCCGGAATGTTGTCAACGCTGTCACCCATCAGCGCCAGCACATCGCCGACCAGTTCGGGCTTTACTCCAAACTTATCTTCGACCTCTTCGATGTAGATGCGCGCACTCTTCATCGTGTCGAGCATGTCGATGCGCGCGCCGTTTTCCTCGCCGACGAGCTGCATCAGGTCCTTGTCCGAAGAAACGATCGTCACGTTCCAGCCCTGGCGCTGCGCGGCGCGCGCGTAGGAGGCGATCAGATCGTCTGCCTCAAGCCCTTGTTCCTCAATGCAAGGAAGGCTGAAGGCGCGGGTGGCGTCCCGGATTAACGGGAATTGCGGGCGCAGGTCTTCGGGAGGATCGGGGCGATTGGCCTTGTATTCGGGATAGATATCGTTGCGAAAGCTCGTTGAATCCTTGTCGAGGATGACGGCAAGATGCGTCGGTCCATCAGCCCGATCGAGATCATCGGCGAGCTTCCACAGCATCGTGGTGTAGCCATAGACCGCGCCCACAGGCGTGCCCTCGGGGTTGGTCAGCGGCGGTAGCCGGTGATATGCGCGGAAAATGTAGGAGGAACCATCGACGAGATAGAGATGCTGCTGGTCGGCCATTGCGGTCTGCTAGCATCGCTCGAGCCGAGGCGGTAGTCGATTTGCGGCAGGCACCGCAGGCATGGACCGGACAACGTGTGGCTGAGGACTGGTGAAATGCGGCAGAGGGAGTGCTTCACTCTTGATTTGCCACATTTTGGCCATTATTTATGCTGCCGAAGTCGAGAGTGACGAAGCCGACTTCGCGTGGATCAGGCCTTTGAATCTCCACGCTCTCCCACTCGAAAAACAAGGAATTTTCATTATGCGTAAGCTCGTAATTGCCACCGCCATTGCCACGTCGCTTGGCCTTGTTGCTTGCTCGGAAAGCGCTGAACAGGCTGGTGAAACAGTCGACGCGATGGCCGCTGACGCCGAAGCCAATGCCGAAGCCGCTGGCGCGATGGCTGGTGAAGCCGCCGAGGCCACTGGCGAAGCCGCCGAAGGCGCTGCGGAAGCAACCGGTGAAGCTGCAGAAGGCGCCGCCGACGCGACTAAAGAAGCCGCCGAAGCAGCGACCGACGAGGCGGAGCAAATGATGGCTGGCGAATAACTCGCCGAAATCTTGACGCTTCCATCAATGGGAGCGAAAGTTCGGAAGGGGCGGCGTCGTTGGATGCCGCCTTTTTCGTTCGCTGGTCAGCCGCCGGTCGCGTCTGCGCCGGGCGCTGCGGTCCAGCCGCTGGTCGGATCGTCAAGCAGTCCGGCCTTCGCGGAAAAGCCAGTGTAAAGCGCCCGAGTGATATCGGCGATCCTGGCATCGCGCCGTTTGCGTGCGGCGCGCTTGTATCGCCGTTCGTCGGCCAGATTTGCGCTTTGTCCCGTCACATAGATTGCCGCTGCGATAGCCCGCCCGTCTGCTAGGCGGAAGATGCCGATATCGCTGGCCGTCCGGCTGAGCGTGCCCGTTTTATGCGCAAGGCTGGCCTCGACGGGGAGCGCCGCGTTCATACGGCGGCGGCCAGTGGTGGTCTTTTCCATCGCATTCATCAGCACATTGCGGGTGCTCGCGCTCAGCCATTTGCCCTGATAGATCCCTGAGAGTAGCTGGCCCATCGCTCGAGGTGAGGCCGAATCGCGCGGGTCAATCCATTCGACCGGATCATATTCGCCATCATCACGGACCAGCGTTGCGATATCTCGCGAGAGCTCAAATTCCTTGATGCCCGCTTTGGTGTGCATCCAGCGGTTCACTGCGTCCGGTCCGCCAACGACCTTGAGCAAGGCATCGGTGCAGCTGTTACAGCTTTTTGAGATCATCAGGCTGATGAGCTCATAGGCAGGAACGTAATTGCCTTTTTTGACCGGGGCGCGTTCGCTTGAATACTTTTTTGAACGAACCGGGATAAGAAGCGGATATTCAGACGTCAGGCTAAATTTTCCTTCGTCCACGCCGGCGAGGAAGGTGGCAGCAACTGCGACTTTGCTGGTGGAGGCCATGGGGAAGCGCATATCGGCCAGCACCGAAACTTCCTCGCCCGTTGCCAAATCAATTGCGTAAACGCCGATCCGGCCGCGCGACCCATCGGCCAGTTCCGCGATCTGTTCCTCGAAATTCGAAGCGTAGATCGCCTCGAACGTCGTCGGCGAGCGCATTTCGGTGCCAAAGGCACTGTCGAAACTGTTTTCGAGATCTGCGCTCTGATTTTGCGCGCCCGCTTGAAACGGCGCTGTCAGAGCGCCTGCGAGGGCAATACAAATAAGGGGCCAACGGGGTCGAAGCATGAACGAAAGTATCTCCAGCTTAAGTTAGCGTAAGCTTAAACCACCAAGCTAATAGTCCGCGATTCGTCGCTGCAAGAGCACGCGCTGGCGGTTGCGACCAAGTGTGCGTTGCAAGCGACAGAGCCGATTTGCCGTGGCCAGCCATTGTCTCGTGCAAGCCTGGGCGCGAACACCAGCTGCGGTCGCGTTAGTCATCTCATAAGTCACAAGGGCCGGCAGCGGTTCCCCACCAGCTATTCGACAAAGGTTGCACAGCGCCCTTGACTGGCGGCTGAACAGCGGCAGTTTGCACGCAAACGTTTTGTAACACGGGGAAAATGAATGTCCGATTCTCACAGCACCTTTGCGGCGCGCGCTGCTCTTTCGGTCTTGCTGCTTGGTTCATCGAGCGTCGCCTTGGCGCAAGCTGCACCCATCGTGCAGCCGGGCGCGCCGGGCGAGGTCAGCCGGACGCTAACCGCCGAGGAGGCCAGCACCCTGGCCGCCGCCAGCTACACTCCTGCGGATGTGGCGTTCATGCAGGGGATGATTGGCCACCATCAGCAGGCGGTCCAAATGGCGCAGCTCATCAAGGACAGGACCAACCGCGAAGAACTCGTCGCCATCGGAGGCCGGATTGAATCGAGCCAGGCGGACGAGATCGAATTCATGAATGACTGGCTTGCCGAGCGCGGCGAGAAGACGGTCCTTGTGGGCATGATGGAGGGGATGGACCACTCCAAGATGGACCATTCGCAGCACGCCATGGTGGATCACTCGCAGATGGCAGGGATGGCAACGCCGGAGCAGATGGCGCAGCTCGCCACGCTGGAGGGCGTTGAGTTTGATCGTCTGTTTCTGACCCTCATGATCGCTCACCACGAAGGCGCGATCGAGATGGTCGACGATCTTCTAGGCCAGCCCGGTACGGCGGCCGACCCTGTGCTTTATCAATTTGTGAGCGACATCGAGAACGACCAAGAGGCCGAGATTGACAAGATGTCCGCTCTGCTGGGCGAGCTTTCCCCCGATCCGCGCGCTGGCCTGGCGCCGGGCTTTGCCGATGCCGGCGAGGCGATCATGAACCTGCGCAAGGTCGTTTCCCTGATGAAGCCCGCCGGGTTCTTCAATCCTGACAACCCCGCCGATCTGCGTCCCCCGATCCCCGAAGACAATATCGACGAGGAATTCGGCGGCGAGGACGAAGAAGAGGTGTCCGAAATCGCTGACGCCGACGAGGCGATCGAGACGCCGGAGGAAGAAGGCGAGAGCCTGACGCAATTCGCCGAACGCTCGCCGCTGCTCGATTTCGCGAACACCGATATGGCCTTTTTCGACGACATCATGGTCGCCGGGAACTATCATGGGTTCAACATCTACAAGCTGGGCGAGGATGGTGTGCCTGCGCTCATGAGTTCGGTCGTGTGTCCGGGGGGCCAGGGCGATGTCTCGGTCGTTGGCGACATTCTGGTGATGAGCGTTGAGCAGACCCGTGGGCGCGTCGATTGCGGGCTTCAGGGCGTGGAAGGCGATGTCTCGGAAGACCGCTTCCGCGGCCTGCGCATCTTTGACATCTCCGATCTGACCGCTGTGCGCCAGGTTGGACAGGTGCAGACCTGTCGTGGCAGCCACACGCACTCCATCGTATCGCATGATGCGGAAAAGATCGTCGTCTACAATTCGGGAACAAGCCGCGTGCGCAAGACCGAAGAGCTGGCGCGCTGCATCGACAACCCGGCCGACAGCCGCACCGCGCTTTTCAGCATTGACGTGATCGAAATTCCGCTTGCCGATCCCTCGCAATCGCGCATTGTCAGCAGCCCGCGCGTCTTTGCCGATGCCGAAACGGGTGAGATTGCCGGCCTTTGGAAAGGCGGAGAGATCGAGGATGGCGCACAGAACACGCGCCAGACCAATCAGTGCCACGACATCACCGTATTCCCCTCGCTGAACCTCGCGGCAGGCGCGTGTTCGGGCAATGGCATCCTGATGGATATCAGCGATCCCTATAACCCGGTGCGCACCGATGCTGTGTTCGACAAGGGCTTTGCCTATTGGCACTCAGCCACGTTCAACAATGATGGCACCAAGGTGATCTTCACCGATGAGTGGGGCGGTGGTGGCCGCCCGCGCTGCAAGGCGTCGGACCCGATGGATTGGGGCGCCAACGCAATTTACGACATTGTTGATGGAAAGCTGGAATTCCGCAGCCATTACAAAATGCCCGGACCGCAGACCGACATGGAAAACTGCGTCGCGCACAATGGCTCGATCATCCCGGTCCCTGGCCGCGATCTGTTTGTGCAAAGCTGGTATCAGGGCGGGATCAGCGTGATGGACTTCACCGACAGTTCCAACCCGGTAGAGATCGCCTTCTTTGATCGTGGCCCGATCGACACAGAGCAGATGGTCGTCGGCGGCTACTGGTCGTCCTATTGGTATAATGGCCGCGTGTACGCGACTGAAATAACGCGCGGGATCGACGTCTTCGCACTGGAAGAGAGCGAATATCTGACGAGCGCCGAGATTGAGGCGGCTGAAGCGGCAAGCTACGCCAACACCCGCTTCAATCCGCAAACCCAAACGCAGGTGACGTGGGACGACGCGGCGATCGAAGCTGCCGAGGCAAGCCGCAAGGGCGGCTGATACCGGAGACTTCCTGACATGAAAAAGGGCGGGTCGGCATTAAGCCAGCCCGCCCTCTTCTTGTGAATTGATAAAAGGCCGTTTAGCTCGCCTTCACGCTCTCAACCCAATGATCGACACGCTTTTCCAAAATGCCGAGCGGCACCGCTCCGCCACCCAGCACGGTATCGTGAAACCCGCGAATGTCGAACTTTTCGCCCAGCGCCTCTTCGGCTTCGGCGCGCAGTTCCTGAATTCGGATCATGCCGATCTTGTAGCTGGTCGCTTGTCCGGGAAGGACGAAGTAGCGGCGCACTTCGGAACGCACCGTGGTTTCGGGCGAGGGTGAATTGGCAAGGAAGTAGTCGACCGCTTCCTGCTCGCTCCAGCCTTTGGCGTGGATACCGGTGTCGACCACCAGACGGATCGCGCGCCAGATCTCGCTCGAGAGGCGGCCAAAATCGGAATAGGGGTCTTCATACCCGCCCATCTCCTTGGCCAGGGCCTCCGAATAGAGCGCCCAGCCTTCGCCAAATGCCGAGATAAAGCCGCCTTGCGCCCGGAACTTGGGCAGATCGGTCAGCTCCTGCGCGATGGATACCTGCATATGGTGGCCCGGATTGCCCTCGTGATAGGCGATGGCTTCGAGCACCGGTATCGGCATGGCGCGCATGTCGGACAGATGCGCGTAATAGACACCCGGGCGCGAGCCATCGGGCGTGCCCGCGCGATAATGCTGGGCGGCGCCGTCCTGTTCGCGAAAGGGCTCCACACGCTTCACTACCAGCGGGGCTTTGGGCAGACGGCCAAAATAGCCCGGCAGTTTATCCTTGATAAATTCGAGATGTTCTTCAGCCTGCGCGATGTATTCCTGCGCTCCGGCATCGTTGTCCTGATAGTAGAACTGGTCGTCCTGACGTGTGAACGTGAAAAACTCCTTCAGGCTCCCGTCGAAATTGACCGTGTCCATGATCGCTTCCATCTCCGCGCGGATGCGGGCGACCTCGTCAAGGCCCTTCTGGTGCACTTCTTCGGCAGTCATGTCAGTCGTGGTCATCAGGCCAAGGCGATAGGCGTAGAAATCTTCGCCATCGGGCAGAGCGGCTACGCCTCGTGCGGCCTCGTCGCTGTTGGGACGATCTTCGGTGAAC
>JBCBKF010000118.1:0-7636 GCA_038522255.1 Pseudomonadota bacterium | reverse complement strand
AGCCTTGCGCGCTGCCAGAATGAGGGAAAACTGCCGCCAATGGCTCACAGCTATGAAGACAAGCGCTGGAAAAGCGCGGACGGCCTGGAGCTCTATTATCGCGATTACGCGGCGGTGGACGCAGCCGAGAGCGATGGGGGCCAACGCCTGCCGGTCATCTGCCTGCACGGTCTCACCCGCAACTCGCGCGATTTTGCCGATCTGGCAGAGCATATCGCGGGGCAAGGGCGGCGGGTGATTGTGCCGGAGATGCGGGGGCGGGGCCTGAGCGACTACGCAGCAGATTCCAGCACTTACAACCCGGCGCAATATGTCGTTGATGTCGAACTTCTGCTGAGCGAGCTTGGCTGGGATCGCTTCATCTCGATCGGCACCTCGATGGGCGGCCTGATGACGATGCTGCTGGCTGCGGCCAAGCCCGGGCGGCTCGAGGGTCTGGTGATGAACGATATTGGGCCCGAGGTGGAAACCTCCGGCCTCGCCCGCATTGGCGGCTATGTTGGCCAGGGACGCAGCTATCCGACCTGGATGCACGCGGCCAAATCGCTGCAATCGGTTCATGGCGAGGCGTTTCCCGACTGGGACCTTGATCAATGGCTGGAAATGGCCAAGCGCACTCTGGTGGTCAGCCAGAACGGGCGGATCAGCTACGATTATGACATGGCAATTGCGGAGCCTTTTTCCGAGCCAGGCAACGCCGCGCCCTCCAATCTGTGGCTCGCCTATGAAGCGCTGGCCGGTGTCCCGATGGTGTTGGTGCGAGGCGAGCTTTCGGACCTGCTCTCGCCAGAAACGGTCAAGCAGATGGGCGTGCGCAATCCAAAGATGAGCCTCGTCACTGTTCCGCGCGTGGGCCACGCGCCGACGCTGGACGAGCCCGAGGCGCGCGCGGCGATTGACGCGCTGCTGTCTACTTTGGCGTGATCCTGGATTTATGAGCAACGCGACAACCGGCGGCCCGGTGCGGATACTGCATTGCCACTCCACATTCAGCGCCGGGGGCAAGGAGCGCCGGGCAGTGACGTTGATGAACGCCTTTGGCCGCGCGGCAGAGCACACGGTGGTCTCAGGCATGCCGGATGAAAAGGAGGCAAAAGCGCTGATCGAGCGCCGCGTGCGCGCGCGCTTCCCCTCAGATTTTCCCAGCCTTTCGGGAAGTCCCACTCCCGGCAGGCTGGTAACGATTGCGCGCGCGATGGAAGGATACGATCTCATCCTCACCTACAATTGGGGAGCCATGGACGCGGTGATGGCGCATACTGTTTTTGCGCAGAATTTCGGCCTCGCGCCGCTGATTCATCACGAAGATGGCTTCAACGAGGACGAAGCGAGCGAGCTCAAGACCAGCCGCAACTGGTATCGCCGCATCGCCTTATGGCGGACCAACCGGCTTGTCGTGCCGAGCGAGACCCTTGAGCACATTGCGCTGACCCGGTGGAAACAGCCGCGCGGGCGTGTGGTGCGCATTGCCAACGGGATCGATACCGCAGACTTTGCCAGAAAGCCCAATCCCTCAGGGCTTCGGGTGGTCAAGCGCGAGGGTGAGCGCTGGGTGGGCACGCTGGCGGGTCTGCGCCCGGTCAAGCAGCTCTCGTCCTTGGTCGAGGCGTTCAAGGACCTGCCGGAAAGCTGGCAACTTGTGATCCTTGGCGAGGGGCCCGACCGCAATGCCATCCGCGCGGCGGCCACCCGCTACGAAGTGGACCACCGCGTCCATCTGCCCGGCGCTGTGGCTGATCCTGCGAGTGTGATCGGCCTCTTCGATATTTTCGCACTGTCCTCCCGCAGCGAGCAGTTTCCGCTATCCGTGGTCGAGGCGATGGCCGCCGGGCTGCCTGTGGCTGCGCCCAAAGTGGGGGATGTCGCCAGGATCGTCGCGCCCGAGAACGCTGATTTCATAACGCGGGCCGGAGATATCGCCGCTCTGGCAAAGGCGCTTCATGAACTGGCGGGGGACGCGGACAGGCGCGCCGGCATCGGCGCTGCCAACAAGGCCAGGGCGCGCGAGCTTTTTGACAAGGAGCAAATGGTGGAGCGCTATCGTGCGTTGTACGCATCCGTCATGGAACGCGAATTCTGAGCCCTTTGGTAAACGCGCCGACTGCGCCTTAAGCGAAGGTTCAACTGGCTTGTCGCAATTCAAATCGACACAGCTCGTGCGCGCCGGGATGGGGACGCGCCAAATCGCTGGCATTGCGCGGTGGAAGCCCACGCTTTAAGGCGCGTCTCGCACCTCCGCTTAATTTGAATGAGAAAGATCGGCTTTCGTGGCTCTAACTCCCAAATCGACCAAGGCTTCCGAAGAGAACTCGCCCAAACTTTCCGCAGAAGACGAAGTCGCGATGCGCGAAATTGACGAGGCTGTGCGCAAAGATGACGCGGCTGAGTTCGTGCGCAAACATGGCCTCGCGATCGGATCGGTGGTGACCATCGGCCTCGCGGGATTGGGTGGTTACCTGTTCTGGGATGCGCAGGTTGAAGCAGGCCTGGAAAAGCAGTCCGAGCAGATCGTCACGACGATTGACTATGCCCAGGCCGAGGATTTCGGGACGGTGAAAGAACGCACGGCGCCGCTGCTCGATGCTGAGACGCCGGGCGTGCGCGCCTCGGCACGGCTGTTGCAGGCAGCAGCAGCGCTGGAGACGGGCCAGTCAAATCGCGCCGTTGAACTCTATGCGCAAGTTGCCGCTGATGAAGAGGTGCCGCAAAGCCTGCGCGATCTTGCCCTGCTGCGCGAAGTGGCGTCAAATTTCGATGAACGCGAACCGGCCGATGTGATCGCCAAGCTTGATCGCCTGACGCAGCCGGGAAATCGCTTCTTTGGCAGCGCAGCGGAACTGACTGCAATTGCCCATATCGAAGCGGGGAACCGCGCGGAGGCGGGAGCACTGTTCGCGGCGATTGCCAAGGATGACACTCTGCCGGAAAGTCTGCGCGATCGGGCTTTGCAGATGACCGGTCAACTGGGCGTCGATGCGGTAGAGGACGTAGACAAGTTTCTGGAGGAGCTGGGGAGCGCTCCGGAGAGCGCGGGGCCGTAAGACGGCTGGGATCAAGCGGCGCAAGCCGATGAACCGGCGCGATGAACAGAGAAACGACGGACAGAAAGCAGACAGAATGAAAAACACTTCAATCAGGCCCGCACGGGCCGTGCGCGGCGCGTTTGCGTTGGGAGCCTTGGCCGCGGCGCTCACAGCGTGCGGCGGTGGGGGCACCAAGACCACACCCACGATTGGTGAGCGCACGCCAATCCTATCGCGGATCGAAAGCGGAACGGCTGTTGATCCTTCACTCGCCAGTGTGAGCGTGGTGCTGCCGCCTGCGATCGCCAACACCGAATGGTCGCAAGTGGGCGGGGCTGCAGACAAATCCTACGGCCACCTCCAGCTTCGTGAAATGCCGACCAAGGTTTGGACCGCGCAGATCGCCGGTTCGAGCAATCGCGAACGGCTCGCGGCAGCGCCTGTCGTGGGCAGCAATATGCTCTTTGTCGAAGGCACAGACGGCGTCATCCATGCCTTTGACAAGAAAACCGGGGCAAAGCTGTGGGAGCGCAGCGAAGATGACATGAGCGACGATATGCGTCCCTCGGCATTCGGTGGCGGCGTCAGTTACGACAACGGTATCGTCTACGCCACCAATGGCGCAGGCGAGGTCAAGGCCAAGAACGCTGAGACCGGAAAGCGCATCTGGAAGGTCAAGCCTGCCGGCCCCTTGCGCGGGTCGCCGACCATCGCGTTTGGCCAGGTTTATGTAATGACGCAGGACAACCAGATCATCGCGCTTGATGCGAGGAATGGTGAGCTGTTGTGGAATAAGAGCGGATCGACCGCGCAATCGGGCGTGTTCGGCGTTGCCGCTCCGGCGGCCGGTCAGGGTACAATCGTTGCCGGCTATTCGAGCGGGGAATTGTCCGCCTATCGCTATGAAAATGGGCGTGAATTGTGGGCAGACGCTCTGGCGCGCACCAATATTTCAACCCAGGTAAGCTCGCTCACCGATATTGACGCTGATCCGATTATCGATTCCGGTCGCGTGTACGCGCTGGGACAAGGCGGGCGTATGGCGGCCTATGAATTGGTCACCGGCCAGCGCATATGGGAGTTGAACCTGGCGGGTATCTCTACTCCGGCGATTGCGGGTGAGTGGATTTTCACGCTGACCGACGACGCGCGCCTGCTGGCGATTGCGCGATCCACGGGCCGCGTGCGCTGGATCACCCAACTGCCTCAGTTCCGCAAGCAGAAGAAGAAAACAGGCCCGATCTTCTGGACCGGCCCGGTCCTTGCGGGCGGCCAGTTGTGGGTCGCCAGTTCGCAGGGCGAGGTCTGGCGGGTAAGTGCAGGCGAGGGTTCGGCGCAATTGTTCGAGGACATCAAGAATCCGGTCAGCCTGCCGCCGATTGTTGCCGATGGCCATCTCTACGTGCTTGACGACGGTGGGACGATCCACGCCTGGAAGTAGGCGCGTTAACCCGTGCGGGGCCCCGTGTCCGTTTGCGGGACACGGCCTTACCGCTCAGCCGCGTGTTAATTCGCGTGCGCTAAGGCAGAGCGGTGATGACACAGCCTTGCGTGACGCCCCTCTCCACAACTCCTGCGCGCCGTCCGGCGAGCGATGTTTCCTCCAGCGTCGGACTGGCGGGGCTGCTGGGCCTGTGCGTTTGGCTGCTGGTGTGCCGCACCTATCCGCTGATCGCCGAGACGCTGGCGCTGCCGGGGCCGCGCGCGGTGCTTTCGGGTCCACATGCGGCGTTGATGGCGATGGTCTTCACCGCGGGCCCCATGGTGCTCTGGAGCGTACTGGTCGACCGGGTGCACCGCCGCACTTCGACCGGGATCGACTGGGCCATGCGTCGCCCATGGCGTGAAGTCTGGCCCAGCGCCCTTGTCAAACTGGTCGGGCTGTGGACCACCTGGGCGGTGCTCGGCGCGCTCTTTGCTCTGGGACGCTGGTATTGGGACGGAGACTACCTGTTTGCGATGCGGGTGCTGGGCTATGCGATCGGCCCGATTGTGGTGCTCTCAGTGCCCTATGTCATATGGCTGGAACGGGTGCTGATCGATCCGCGCGATGGTACCTGGCATTTCGGCGCAATGCTGACCTTAAGCGGGGGATGGGAGGCAGAGCCGATCAGGAAACACTGGCGCGCGTGGATCATCAAGGGGTTTTTCAGCGCCTTCATGATCTCCATCCTTCCGGGCGGCTTTGCGATCATCGTGGAGGCGAGGCCTGCTGAAATCGTCTCCAATCCGGTTGAGTTGGGAATGCTGCTAGTCACGCTGCTGTTCATGATCGACGTTCAGATCGGGACGGTTGGCTATCTCCTGACGTTGCGCCCGCTTGATGCGCATATCCGTTCAGCCAATCCTTTGCTGGCGGGATGGGTGGCAGCGCTTTTGTGCTATCCGCCTTTTGCCTGGGGCGTTTTTGGTGCAGGGGGCGTCCTCAATTACGAGGTCAACGGGGCAAAGTGGGACTACTGGCTGGTAGGCAGCCAAACGATGCTGTGGGTCTGGGCTGCGCTTCTGGTGGCGCTGACTGCGGTTTATGCCTGGGCGACGTTCGTCTTTGGCATCCGCTTTTCCAACCTGACCTATCGCGGGGTGATCGCCAACGGACCGTATCGGTTCACCCGCCATCCGGCCTATCTGTCCAAGAACCTTTACTGGTGGTGTTTTTCGATGCCGTTCCTCGCGACCAGCGGTTCGCTTGTCGATGTGGTGCGCAATTGCTTCTTCCTCGGATTGGTGGGCTCGATCTATTACTGGCGCGCGCGCACCGAAGAGGCGCATTTGCTTGCCGAGGATGCCAAGTATCGCGAATACCACGCCTGGATGGAGGAGCACGGGATCATTACCGCGCCGCTCGCCCGGCTGGGGCGCTGGATCCTGAGCCGCGGGCGCCCGCCCGCCGCCGCCGCTAAGCCCGATGAAACTGCGAGCGAGCCTGAGGCGCAACCCGCCCAATAGCTCGGCAGTAGAGGTCCGCTACATCAGCGGCGAGCCCTCATCCGCCTGGAATTTGGCAACTTCGGTGATCGTCACATCAAGCGTTGCCAGAGCCTTCTGGAAGGCGGCCATGTGGGGCGTTTGGAAATGCAAAGCGAGCGCAGCGTCATCGACCCATTTCTCGGTAATTCGCAACAGGCCGGGATCGCTGATATCGACCGAATAGGCGTATTCGATGCAGCCCTCTTCTTTGAGCGAAGCGGCAATCGTCGCATCCAGCGCCGCGCGCCCACCCTCAAGCGCGCCTTCGCCCAGGCTCGCCTTTCCCAGAACAATCAACATGGTCTCTCCCTTCCATAAGCCATCGCACCTGCAGCGTGATCACATCAGCTTTGTGCCCTCATCGGCGTTGAACATGATGAGGTCGAGGATCTTCATGTCGTACTGCGCCATCGCTTTCTGGAAGGCAGCCATGTGCTCGGAACCTGCATGAAGCGCGAAGGCCTGCTCATCGGCATACTTTTCCGCGATGCGCATGATCGTCGGGTCCGAGATATCAATCGCGTAATTGTAATCGATGACGCCCTCCTCGGCGCGTGAGGCGGTCACCATGGTCTCCAGTGCCTCGTGGGCCTCTTCAAGCGCGCCTTCACCCAGTTTTGCGTTGGCCAGAACGATAATCATGTCTCGATGCCTCCTCGTTAGAACGAATATTTGTAGACGTGGCCGACATCGCCGCCCCACTGCGATTGATAGGCATCGAGCAGGCGCTGAGCCGGGACTTTGCCCGAATTGACGATTTCATCGAGTGTTTCGAGATAGCCCGTTTCATTGTCGCCGCTCGCGTTTAACTGCCCGCGCGCCGAGAGGCCCGCATGGGCGATGGCGAGAACCTCGCGCCCCAGATCCTGCAAGGTACCGCCGCCCGGGATCGGCGCGGCGAGGCCCAGGCGCGGGGCGTCGGTGCGCAATTGCTCGCGCTCTTCCATCGTCCAGCCTTTGACCAGGTCCCACGCCGCATCAAGCGCGCTTTGATCGTACATCAGGCCGACCCAGAAGGCAGGCAGCGCGCAGATCCGGCTCCACGGCCCGCCATCCGCGCCGCGCATCTCGAGAAAGCTTTTAAGCCGCACTTCGGGAAAGGCTGTCGAGAGGTGGTCCCACCAATCGCTGGGCGTCGGGCGTTCGCCGGGGAGGACCTCAAGCTTGCCGTCCATAAAGTCGCGGAAGGAGAGGCCGGCAGCGTCGATATACTTCCCGTCGCGGAACACGAAATACATCGGCACGTCGAGCATGTATTGCGCCCAGCGTTCATAGCCAAAGCCCTCTTCAAAAACGAAGGGCAGCATGCCGGTGCGGTGCGGATCGGTGTCGGACCAGATGTGGCTGCGATAAGAGAGGTAGCCGTTGGGCTTGCCCTCGGTAAACGGCGAATTGGCGAACAAAGCGGTCGCCAGCGGTTGCAGCGCCAAACCAACGCGAAACTTCTTCACCATGTCGCCTTCCGACGAATAGTCGAGATTGACCTGGATCGTGCATGTGCGCAGCATCATGTCGAGACCCAGGGTGCCGACGCGCGGCATGTGGTTCATCATGATGCCATAGCGACCCTTTGGCATGACGAAGTGCGCGCGACCAGTTGAACGACACCGCCTGGCGACGCTCGCAGATGCCGAGCTATCACC
>JBCBKF010000117.1:0-7700 GCA_038522255.1 Pseudomonadota bacterium | reverse complement strand
CCGGCTTCAGAAAGGGAAGCGGCCAGTTCCGTGTCGCCCGCCGCGCTGAACTGGCGCGCGATCTGCTCCCAGCGCCCCTCAAATCCATGCTCGCTCAGATACCAATCGAGGCTGTTTTCACGAAGTGCCCGCTTTTCGATCTCGAGATTTATCATTTTCGTCTCAATTTTCCTTGTATTGAAGGAGGCTGTTCGCTTGCCGAAGGTAAGGCCCCCATCCAGACCCTCGCCGACAGTATGCGGGTTTTGGGTAATGACCGTGGCAGTCGTGCCAGAAGCGCCGTACCAGGCTAGGTTCCAGCGTTCTCGAACAACAGCCGCTTTTGTGTCCGTGTCCTCGTCTTCAGGCCAGAACAAGAGCGTAATGAACGCTGTGACCACAAAGACGAAGGCGAGTGCCCCCGGCAGGGTCATGGGTCCGACCAAAAGCCAGTCGATAACATCAGCAGTCAACTTGCGCCGAGCACTGTGCCCAGGCCACTCGCGGCTGAGAGTATAGAACATCCAGAACAGAAACGTTAAGAAAAGAGGAAGTTGCAAACGCTTCATGTGGCGCGGAACTAGTGCAGAAGCGGAAAGAAATCGCTAACTTGAAGCGAAAGGCCGCCGCAGCGGATGACGCTGCGGCGGCCTTTTCAGTTCCGCACTGCAAGCCCATTCGCCCTGAGCCTGTGGTAGGGCGAAATCGTGCTTCGACAGGCTCAGCACGAACGGTAGGAGGTTTGCTCAACCGCCAACGGCAGCCGCAACTTCCGCTGCAAAATCGCTCTCTTCCACTTCGATGCCTTCGCCCAGTTGGAAGCGGACGTAGTCGACAAGCTTGACGCTGCCGCCATTGTCCTTGCCGAACTTGGCGACGGTGTCTTCGACGCTGGTCTTGTTGTCCATGACGAACATCTGCGACAGGAGAGCGTTCTCCTTGGCAAACTTCTTGATCGCGCCTTCGACCATCTTTTCCTGCACCTGCTCAGGTTTGCCGCTTTCAGCTGCCTTTTCCGCAGCGATCGCGCGCTCGCGCTCGATCAATTCGGGGTCGAGACCGTCGGCATTGAGCGCCTGCGGGAACATCGAGGCGATGTGCATGGCGATCTGCTTGCCGAACGGCTCAAGCACGTCAGCACCAAGATCGCTCTCGAGAGCGACGAGAACGCCGATCTTGCCGAGGCCTTCAGCCGCCGCGTTATGGACGTATGAAATCACCGCGCCCGACGACACGCTGACGGTCTTCATCCGGCGGATCTGCTGGTTCTCGCCAATAGTGGCGACATTGTCGGTGAGCTTGTCGGCGATCGAGCCGCCATCGGGATAGTCGGCCGCCTTGAGCGCCTCAACGTCATCTGCGCCAAGCGTGAGCGCGACCGCAGTGGTCTTGCGCACGAAGTCCTGGAACTTGTCGTTCTTTGCGACGAAATCGGTTTCCGAGTTGACCTCCACCGCGACACCCTTGGTGCCTTCCACGGCGACGCCAATGAGCCCTTCGGCCGCCGTGCGGCTCGACTTTTTCTGTGCGGTGGCCAAGCCTTTGGCGCGCAGGGCGTCGACGGCGGCTTCAATATCGCCATCGGCTGCAGAGAGCGCTTTTTTGGCGTCCATCATGCCAGCGCCGGTTTTTTCACGGAGTTTTTTCACGTCCGCAACAGAGAAATTGGCCATTGTGATTTCCTTCAATTCACTTGGATGCGCCCGAAGAGGTGAACACTCGCAGGTGCCACCCTCAGGGTATGCCGGGCGCGCTAGGCGGGTTTTGTGACGGGCGGTTGACGCCGCCCGTCATCAGCGTTGGGGCTCAGGCGCTCTCGGCGGGAGCCGCTTCGGGTGCCGGAGCGTCCTGCACGGTCACTTCGGGAGCTTCAGCCGGCGGTTCCGCCATCGCGCCCATGTCCGCGTCGGAATCGGCGATGGCACCGCCGCGTCCGGCATTCGCCGCATCGCCAATGGCCTGGCAGTACAGGCGAACCGCGCGGCTTGCATCGTCATTGCCCGGAACCGGGAACGCAATGCCGGTCGGATCGACATTGGTATCCAGCACCGCAATCACCGGGATGCCGAGCACGGCGGCTTCCTTGATAGCCAGGTCTTCCTTGTTGGCGTCGATCACGAACATCACGTCCGGTACCCCGCCCATATCGCGAATGCCGCCCAGGGAAAGCTCAAGCTTCTCCCGCTCCCGCGTGAGGTTGAGCACCTCTTTCTTCGTGAGACCGCTGGTATCGCCCGACAGCTGCTCTTCCAGCGTCTTCAAACGGCGGATTGAGCCCGAAATCGTCTTCCAGTTGGTGAGCATTCCGCCCAGCCAACGGTGGTTCACAAAATGCTGGCCCGACGCGCGGGCGGCCTCTGCGATAGGCTCCTGTGCCTGACGCTTGGTACCGACAAACAGGACCTTGCCGCCTGCGCGGACGGTCTGCTCGACAAAATCGAGCGCGCGCGCAAAAAGCGGCACGGTCTGCGAGAGGTCGATGATGTGAACGCCATTGCGGTTGCCGAAGATGTACGGCTTCATCCGCGGGTTCCAGCGATGGGTCTGGTGACCGAAGTGAGCGCCGGCCTCAATCAATTGCTGCATGGTGACGGTAGTGGCCGCCATAATCAAATTCCCTTCCGGTTAGTCCTCTGGAAAGCTGGAACCTGCTTGCGCGGAGATCCCGCCAATCGGCACCGGTATGAATGGCTTTCCATGTGAATTTCGCTCGGACTGACTACGCATCAATCCTTGCGAGGCCGCGCCTGTAGCGGGGTGTAAGCGGAAAATCCACCCCAAAAGGAAATTTGCGTTCGATCACGATTGGCAATTGACAGGTGAGAACACTTGGTGAACAAGGGCCTTGGAACAAACACCGAACACGCGCTGCAAGGCCCTCAGAAAGGACTGACCCAATGCTCGTCTTTGCCATTACGACTCTTTTGACGCTTGTAGGCCTGGGTAGCGCGATGACCCTCGCGGATTGCTGGATTCGCGGACGCTACACCCTGGAAAGCCTGCAAGAGGAGCGCGCTTTGCTCGACGCCGGTTTCTTGCCAATGCCGCAACCGATTGAACAACGCGTGCGCCAATCTTTGCGTTTCGAGGCGCTGGCGATGCCCAGCCATCTCACAAGCCATCTCACCGGCCATCGCACTGGCCATATCAAGACTCGCGTTCCAGTTGAGCGTCTGGCGGCGAACCGTCCGACTTCGCGGCCTGAGCTGCCTGCGCCCGGCGTCGCTTGATACGACCATACTTGATAAGGGCGTAAGGCATAAGTGTGAGGTAGCTTGCGCTCAACGCGGCAAGTGTCCACCACGGTTCGAGCAGAAGCGCGGCAAAGGCCAGCGTTACAAAGACAATCAGCCATAGGCGAATACCGCGGTGCGGGCGAATAGCGGCCCAGCTCAAAGTGGCCATGTTCGAAATCATCAGCGCCGCGATTGCAGAGACCCATAGCGACATGAACACCGGGTCACGCAGCGTAGCAATCTGCGTTTCCTGCCACACGAAAAACGGCGCAAAGGCGAGACCGGCACCAACAGGCGCTGGCACACCGGTCAGAAACCCGGCCGATTTATGCGGCTGATCGTCGGTATCAATCTGGGCGTTGAAACGCGCCAGACGAAGCGCGCAGCAAATCGCGAATGCCAAAGCGGCAAACCATCCAAATCGATCGAGTTCTTTGAGCGACCACAAAAACAGGATGATTGCCGGGGCCATGCCAAAGGACACGGCGTCAGCCAGACTGTCCAACTCGGCGCCAAAGCGCGATTGCGCGTTCAACAGCCGGGCGATACGCCCGTCAATCCCGTCCAGAACCCCTGCCAGAACCACAGCCAAGATGGCGTAAGCCCACTGCGCATCGATCGCGAAGCGAACGCCTGTCAATCCGGCACACAAAGCTGCGGCGGTGATCGCATTGGGCAACATCGCTCGCAGGGAAAGTCCCGAGCCATCCCCGGTTGCGCGCCCCTCTTCGTCTTCAGCCGCCTTTGGCCCCAGCCGCGCAGCCTGCGGCGTGCGATTCTTACGATCGGGGCGCAAACTCAAATTGACCGCCCCCCGCTATTCTTCGTTAGGCCATTCTTCGTTAGGCCATTCTTCGTTGAGCCACTCGACATTGCGCCTTTCGTCATTGCGCAATGCCTTCGATGAGGCCCTGCGCTCCAAACTCGGCGAGTACCGTCTCGCCTGCGATGATCGTTTGGCCGAGCATGACCTTGGGATCGGTGCCAGCAGGCAGGTAGACATCAACGCGGCTGCCGAACCGGATCAGCCCCACGCGCTGCCCTTTGGCCAAGGTGTCGCCGGGCTTTACAAACGGGACAATGCGCCGCGCCACAAGGCCGGCAATCTGCGTGAACCCGATCAAGACGCCGTCACCCCGCTCGATCAGCATATGCTGCCGCTCATTTTCCTCGCTCGCCTTGTCGAGGTCAGCGTTCATGAACTTGCCCGGCATATACACCAAACGGCGCACCTTTCCTGCAATCGGCGCGCGATTGATATGGACGTCGAACACGCTCATGAAGATCGAAATCCGGGTCACTGGCCCCGGCGCCAACCCACGCGTGCCTGAGCCATCTTCAACCTGCAGCTCGAGCGGAGGCTCAACCTGCTGGATCAGCGAGACCATGCCATCGGCGGGAGCGATGATTGAGCTGTCGTCCTGCGGCACCACGCGCTCAGGGTCGCGGAAGAACGCAAAGACCCACGCCGACACACCGAGCATAAGCGCAAAGCCGAACACCCAACCAAAGAACAAGGGTATCAGACTGATGGCCAGCGCGATGACCCCATATTTGCGACCTTCGGGGTGGATGGAAGGCCAGGACCAAACTGCCTCGCCGCGACCATGATTATCGAGAATTTCACCAGACATGATGTCTCACTTAGGGCTGCGCTGCGCCCCTCGCAAGCAAGCCCACGTCATACAGGCGGGCAAAACTGCGGCAAAAAGGGCGAGTAGTAGCACGGCGCGTTCACGCTTTAGTGACGTGTTTACCTTAATGCGCGGCCCTGTGATGGACGTGCAATCCAAACCCTTGCAGCCGCATGCTCCCATTTTGCCACGTCAAGACCGGCGCGCCATTTGGCGACGATGGCAGGGCGAAGCGCCCATTGTGATGATTGGCCTCACCCTATTCGTGACCTGCGTTGGGCTGCTGCTCTCAAAAGGCATCACCCCAACGCTCGAAGGGATTTGGGTCAACACACGGTTGTTTGCCTTGTTCATTGTCGTGATCGCTGCGCTCGATTCTGCCATCCAGCTTTACCGCAAGCGGCCCGAAAGCCCGGTTGAGCACCTCAAGGCACGATATTTCGGCGTCCGGGCGCGCGCGACCATGGCGGCGGGCGCCCCCATGCTGGGTGTTGCGATCGTCCTCTTGCCGTATTTTTCCAAAATGAAAGCGGCGATCCCACTCTTCAACGCCTACACCTGGGACGATGCCTTTGTGCGTTGGGATCGGGCCATCTTTTTCGGATACGATGCCTGGCAGATCCTGCAGCCCTTGCTGGGCTATCCGATGGTAACGGCTTTCCTCGCGCTGCTCTATCAATTGTGGTTTCTGCTGCTGTATCCTGGAGTATTGTTCTTTGCCTTTGCGCGCATAGACCATTCGGTGCGCCGTCAATTCTTCCTGAGTTATGTGCTCAGCTGGACGCTTGTCGGCGGGTTGATGGCTACCATTCTGGCATCGGTCGGCCCGTGCTTTGTCGGGCCCATGCTTGGCGATCCGCGGTTTGATGCGCAGATGGCCTATCTCGAAGCGGCCAACACGCATTATCCGATCATGACGCTCAGCGTGCAGGCGATGCTACTGGAATGGTATGCAAACGCTCAGAACGGGCTTGGCAGCGGCATCACCGCAATGCCGAGCATGCATTGCGCGATCGCCTTTCTTTATTGGATCGCGGTGCGACGCGTCTCGGCCCGCTGGGGCGCGTTTTTCGGTGTGTTCTTTTTCATCACGTGGCTCTCCAGCGTTCACTTGGCCTACCACTATGCCGTCGACGGCTTGGTTTCGCTGCTTGCTGTCGCGGTGATCTGGGCAGCCTCACAGCGCATCATCGCGGCGTGGGACAGCTGGCTTGGCCGTCAGGAGACCTTGCGCACAAACACGGCACCAGCAGAGTAACCAGCGCCGAAGCTGCAGATAAGGCCCGTATCCCCCGCCGCCAGATCATCACTGTTGAGGTGGAAGGCAATGATCGATCCTGCGCTTGACGTGTTTCCATAAGTGTCAAGCACGGTGGGACTCTCATCCTCGTTCGCTTCATGCCCCAAAACACGCTGCGCGATCAGCCGATTCATGCCGGCATTCGCCTGGTGGAGCCACATCCGGCGAAGGCCTACGGGATCAATCTTCAGCCGCTCAGCCTCTTCGAGGATCATCTGCGCGACCATCGGCACAACCTCCTTGAAGACCTTGCGCCCTTCCTGCACGAACAGCTTGTCCGCTGTGCCCTCAGTCTCCGGGTGCGCGCGGTTGAGGAAACCGAAATTGTTGCGGATATTGTTCGAAAAGACCGTCTTGAGCTTCGTGCCCAG
This sequence comes from Pseudomonadota bacterium, assembly GCA_038522255.1. Classification (GTDB taxonomy): domain Bacteria; phylum Pseudomonadota; class Alphaproteobacteria; order Sphingomonadales; family Sphingomonadaceae; genus Erythrobacter. The sequence goes on along the minus strand of JBCBKF010000117.1, from coordinate 1,180 downwards.
AATGTCCCAGTGCACTTCCGGGGCAATGGCGGCATCCTCCACCAGAACGGCTGTTGCGACATCGCCGAAGATGAAGTGGCTATCGCGGTCGCGCCAGTTGAGGTGTCCCGAAGTGATCTCGGGGCTGACAACCAGGACGGATTGGGCGTTGCCAGCGCGAATGTAATCGGAGGCGGTCTGCAATCCGAATGTTGCCGACGAACACGCAACATTCATGTCAAAGCCGAACCCGTCAATGCCCAGTGCCTGTTGGATTTCAATCGCCATGGCCGGGTAGGCGCGCTGCATGTTCGATGCCGCGCACAGCACAGCATCAACATCGTTCGGTGATCGTCCTGCACGCTCCAGCGCCTGCTTGCACGCGGTCACGCCGATTTCGGCCATGATCGAAAGCTCGCCATTCGCACGATCATCGAGCCGTGGCTCCATCGTATCGGGATCGAGGATTGGTGCCTTGCTCATCACGTGACGCGATTTGATCCCGCTCGCCTTTTCAATGAATTCCACCGATGAGTGCGACAAGGCCTCAATCTCGCCCGCTGCGATCGCTTCAGCGTTGGCAGCGTTATGACGATCAACAAACTCGTTGAAGCTGGCGACCAGCTCTTCGTTCGTGATTGATTCCTCAGGCGTGAAAAGCCCTGTGGCGGAGATGACAGGGCGCCCGGTGAGATCAGTTTCGAGCGCGGTCTCAGATGATGCATTATCGGACATGGAGTGCGGGCCTTAATGGCCCCTCGGGTCCGCTTCAAGGGCCGGCAGCTCGCAGGGATGGGTGAAAAAGACCCAATCTATGGCCTCTGAACGGGAAAGCGGGGCGAAGGACAGTCTCCTTCGCCCCGCTCTTTATTCGCGAGGTGCAGTGGATCAGAAGGTCGCGCGCACACCAAGGAAGAAGTAACGGCCAACCGGGTTCACCGGATAAGCGCGCTCGGTCACAAAAGGCTCTTCGTCGGTGAAGTTGTTGATGCCGCCATAGACTTCATAGCGATCATCCTGGAAGCGGTAAGACGCGGTGAGATCGTGGATGAAATATTCGTCCGCAAATCCGTTTTCGCCAAACTGCGCTTCCACAGTCTCAATCTCGACATCGCCCAGCGTCATCTCGCTCAGATATTGCAGCGAGTATCCAAGCGTGAAACCGCCAAAGTTCCAGGCCACGTTACCGGTCCCTGACCAT
>JBCBKF010000116.1:0-7741 GCA_038522255.1 Pseudomonadota bacterium | reverse complement strand
GTTGTCTCCCCCTGAGTGGATCACGGCGCGCGGCTTTCACACGACGATCTGACGACAAGCGCGCCTCGTCTGTTGCAATTCGATGACGCTGGGTTAGGCGGGGCCACACGCTGACCTCACGGCGACATCAGGGGATTCGCATCGATGAAGATCATATCCGGCAACTCCAACCTGCCGCTGGCGCGCGCGATTGCGGGCTATCTCGAAATGCCTTTGACCGATGCGAGCGTGCGCCGCTTCGCCGATGAAGAGGTGTTTGTCGAAATTCACGAAAATGTGCGCGGGGAGGATGTCTTCCTCGTCCAGCCAACGGGCTTTCCGGCGAACGACAATCTGATGGAGCTGTTGATCTGCATCGATGCCTTGCGGCGCGCCTCGGCCAAGCGGATTACCGCGGTGGTGCCCTATTTCGGCTATGCCCGCCAGGATCGAAAGCCCGGCCCGCGCACGCCGATCTCGGCCAAGCTGGTGGCCAACCTGATTACCGAGGCAGGCGCTGACAGGGTGCTGGCGGTGGACCTGCACGCAGGGCAAATCCAGGGCTTCTTCGATATTCCGACCGACAATCTCTACGCCGCCCCGGTGATGGCCGCTGACATCCAGGCGCGCTATGGCGATCAGGATCTGATGGTGGTCAGCCCCGATGTCGGCGGCGTGGTGCGCGCGCGCGCGCTCGCCAAACGGCTCGACAATGCCCCTCTAGCCATCGTTGACAAACGCCGCGACCGGCCGGGTGAGAGCGAGGTCATGAACATCATCGGCGATGTCGAGGGCCGCCAATGCGTGCTGATTGACGACATCGTCGATTCCGGCGGCACTTTGTGCAACGCGGCTGATGCGCTGCTTGCAGGCGGAGCAAAGTCGGTGGCCGCCTATATCACGCACGGTGTGCTGTCCGGCGGCGCGGTGGCGCGCATTAACGGATCGCAATTGCAGGAGCTGGTGATCTCCGATTCGATCCGCCCAACAGAAGCTGCGATCGAATCCGGCCGCATCCGCATCCTCACCATCGCCCCTCTGGTGGGCGAAGCTATCCGGCGCATCGCCGATGAGAGCTCGGTCAGCAGCCTGTTTGATTGATGGGACCGGTCGCGCAGCGACCGCAAGGGCAAGTGCCCGCCCGCAGCGGCTCCGTAGCGCAGCGAAGGACGTCTAGCGAGGACGATTGCCCGGATGGGCGATCGCAAACCAAATAGTGTTCGACCCTGCACAAGTTCGCGAGATCCTCATCGGCGCTGCCCGCGCTCGCAATGCGCTCACCTATTCGCAGATGCTCAATCTGCTGGGCTACGCGTTCACCCGGCCAAAGATGCGCGCGCTATGCACCGTGCTCGACAAGCTCGACGAAGACGGGCGCGTGAACGGCGAGCCGGGCTTGGCGGTGCTGGTCGTGCGCCAGTCCGACGGGTTGCCGGGCCAAGGCTGGTTCGTCAGTCGCTCGCACCTTGCCGACGAATTGCCGGGCGCCTGGCCGCTGCAATGGGAAGGCCCCGAGGCGCGCGCCTATGTGGCGCTCCACCAGCAAGAGGCTTTCGATTATTGGGGAAGGAGTTAGAGGAAGCACATGACACCCAAAGACGTAGACCTCGCCAACGCCCTCGCCGACACCGCCGGAGAAGTGATCCGCCCGCTGTTTCGCGCCCATGGAGAGACCGAGACCAAGCCCGATAATTCCGCCGTCACCAAGGCCGATCGCGAAGCCGAGGCCGCAATGCGCAAGCTCATCGAAGAACGTTTCCCCGGCGACGGCATAATTGGCGAGGAATACGGTATCACCCGCGAAGGCGCGAGCCGCCAATGGGTGCTGGACCCGATTGACGGGACGCAAAGCTTTGTCGCCGGACGCCCGATCTTTGGCACGCTGATCGCGCTGATGCAGGATGGCTGGCCGGTGCTGGGCGTGATCGATCAGCCGATCCTCAAGGAGCGCTGGGTCGGCCGCATCGGAGAGGGCGCGACGCTCAACGGCAAGCCCGTGAAAGCGCGCGCATGTCCGGGCGTCGAGGGCATGAGCCTTGCCACCACGAGCCCGCATTGCTTTGACGCGGATCAGTCGGACGCGTGGCTCAACCTCGTTGTCAACGCCTATCCCAAGCGGCCCTATCCGATCTATGGCGGCGATTGCTACAATTACGCAATGTTGGCGAGCGGCCATGTGGATTGCGTGATGGAGGCGGGGCTGAAAATCCACGATTACGCGGCCCTTGTCCCCGTGGTCGAAGGCGCCGGCGGCGTGATGAGCGACTGGCAAGGCAACCCGCTGGACGCGGACAGTGACGGTACCGTCATCGCGCTGGGCGACCCTGCGCGGATCGAAGACGTGCTGGCGGCGATGGGTTCTTCGGAGCTGGCGCCGCATGTTTGAGAGGCTTCTGCGCCGCAGGCGGTGATCTTGCCCAACCGTGAGGGGTGAGGCATCAAGTTTCCGCCCATGGGTTCCGATTGACGCAGCTTTTTCGGACCTGACCGGGGTTCCGCGTGTTGGAGGAGCAAGGCCGTTTCTGAAGCGGTCACGCCCCAAACCAGGAAAATTTCGCATGCCAACCACGCCCAATCCACTCATCCGCAACTGGACGCCCGACGAGACCCCGGACCTCCAGGGCAAGACCTTCCTCGTCACGGGAGGCAATTCCGGGATCGGCCTTGAAGCGGCCCGGATGCTGGCGCAGAAGAACGCCGATATTGTCATTGCCTGCCGCAACGAGACCAAGGCGAGGGCCGCGCTCGCCAAGATCGTCAATTGCGGCGAGGGGCGCTGCGAGATGCTTTCGCTTGACCTCGCCGACAGCGCCTCGATCCGCGCGGCATCAGATGAAGCGAAGGAGCGGTTTGGCGCGATTTACGGCCTCATCAACAATGCCGGCGTCATGCAGACGCCCAAACAGACCACGAAAGACGGCTTTGAGATGCAGCTGGGCGTCAATCATCTAGGCCATTTCCTGTGGACCGCGCTGATGCTGGGACAGGTCGATGGGAGAGGTGGCCGCGTGGTGACCGTGTCGAGCATTGCGCACAAGTTCGGCCGGATCGATTTTGATAATCTGATGATGATGAGCGGTTATGACGCCAGCCGCTCCTACAGCCGCTCCAAGCTCGCCAACCTGCTCTTCGCGCAGGAATTGCACCGGCGCCTGGAGGCGGCGGGATCAAGGATCAAGTCGATCGCCTGCCATCCGGGCTATTCCGACACATCGCTGCAATTCAAAGGGCCAACGGGCCTGTTCAAGGCGATGTATGCAGTGACCAATAAGGTTCTGGCCCAGTCGGCCGAGCAGGGCGCGTACCCCACAGTGCTGGCGGCAACCGATGAGCGTGCAGTGTCGGGTGGCTATTACGGCCCCACCGGCTTCTTCGACGCGCGCGGGAGCGTGGGCGATGCCATCATCGAGAAACGCGCGCTGGACGAAGCGGTGGCGGAGCGGCTGTGGCAGGTGAGCGAGGAATTGGTAGCGGAGGCGTTGAGCGTGTGATGGTCTGGGGTTTGGTTTTGCCCAGCGGTTTTGGAGATGGCTGGCCTGATGGAGAATTCGAAAGCGATCCAAAATACAACGAACCTGGATGGTTTGGTCGATTGAAGTCTCATTACCTCGACCAGTCGCCTGAGGTCCAAAGAAGACTTTACGGTGGTCAGATCGCGGATCACGCCATGGGGATCAGTTCCTATGTAGTAGGAAAGATTACCCGTGAGATCGGTTCGAGAGAAAACCAGCACAAGCCGCCCTTTTCACCCTTGGAAGAGCACGAGCCGCCGCGCTTCTTTCAGACCCTTCGCAAGCACACGGACCTGTGTTCGATTATCAAGTTGAACAGCCTTATTCCGGCAGTCGATGAAGACTTGAAGGCAATAATCGAGCATTTGGAGCCGGGGGTTCATCAGTTTTATCCGCTCGAAATTCGATTGCCGGCAAAGAAGGTGTATCCAAAAAACTATTATACGCTGGTCGTGGGCACGTTCCTCGACAGTTTCGCTTTTGACCAGACGAAGCCTGGCTCAGCGCACTCACCAAGTCCGGGCAGATTTAATCTCAACACCACAAAAAAGGCGATGGCAGGAGCAGCCTTCCGCAAGGTTGGCTTTGCCGGCCATCACCTGTGGCGCGAACGGACTTTTTGGCACGACGTATTGTGTTTCTCGGAAGAGCTGCACGACGCGATCGTCGAGGCGGGGCTCAAGATGCAGAGGAAATTTCACCAGATGGCGGAGGTTTAAGCATGAGCGTTGTCCAAGGCCTCGATACCATTCCCAAAGAGGTAATGAAGGACTTTAAAGGCCTCTTTGATTTTTTTCTGCCCGGTTGAGGTGGCTCCGCTCATACGGGGAGAAGCACGGAGCGTTGAGGCCAAGCGGTTCAAGTTTCCTCGCAGATGCGAAGCCGCTAAATTTGGTCTCGTCTCATGACTTTAGCACGGAGATATTCAAATGAGCAGCGATGTTTTTCTGTCTCGAATCGTCCTTGCTTCTTACAACCGTGGCACGGCACCTAAGCGGTTCTGGCTTCCTGCCTGCACTGCCGTGATTGGATAAAGCCATGCACCTTTTCTTCTACGGCGTCTTGCGCGAAGGCGTCGCGGATTGGCCCTTCCTGGAAGGCCTCGGCCTTGGCGCGCCGGCTACGACGATGGGTGTGCTTTATGCGATCCCCTCCGGCTCCAAGTGGTATCCCGCGCTGATCCCAACGCAGGCGCGCTATGCGAGCGCGGTGCATGGTACGATCCATGAGGCGGGGGCGGTGGACCTGGCGGCGATCGATGAATTCGAAGGCGCCGATTACACCAGGCAGGCGCTCGATATTGATGGCTGGGATGGCTATGGCGAGACGCAGGCCGAAGGGTACGTGTGGACCGCCGATCTGCCAGACGGCGCGGTGCCAATCCCGCATGGCGACTTCGTGCATTGGCTGGAGGAGACGGGCAATAGCCCGCTGAGCGAAGCGCACACGCGCTGAATCCCTTCCCAAATCCCTTGCTTTTTGCAAGGCCCGCGACTAGTTGCGCCGCTTCACTGACACGAATCAACGGGTCCGCCTGGCCAACAAGGGCTGCCAGGGCTGGCCAAATGTGTCTCACCAACAGGAGATGAAAATGCCCAAACTGAAGACCAAGAGCGGTGTGAAGAAGCGCTTCAAGATCACCGCAACCGGCAAGGTCAAGCACGGCGTCGCAGGCAAGCGTCACCGTCTGATCAGCCACAATGCGAAGTATATCCGTCAAAACCGCGGCACCGACGTGGTCTCGCGAGACCCGATACGAAGACGATCAAGAAATGGGCGCCCTACGGGCTTGATTGATTGTTTGATTTAACCGGCTAGCGTCGGGCCATGCCGCCCCACGTTTTCCCACCTTGGTTTAATCCGGGTGGACCGTCCTCAAGCAGCAAAGCGATAGGACGAAGAAGACGCTGGAGGGCGCGGGAGGCCTGGCCCCCGTGACTGAAAGGAACTTACAATATGCCTCGCATCAAACGCGGTGTTACCACCCGCGCCAAGCACAAGCGGATCCTCGATCAAGCCAAGGGCTATCGCGGCCGTCGCAAAAACACCATCCGCATCGCGCGTCAGGCGGTCGAAAAGGCCGGCCAATACGCCTATCGCGACCGTAAGATCAAAAAGCGCAACTTTCGCGCTCTGTGGATCCAGCGCATTAATGCAGCCGTCCGCGCCGAAGGCCTGACCTATTCGCAATTCATGCACGGCGTGAAACTGGCCGGTATCGAGCTTGACCGCAAAGTGATGGCCGATCTGGCGATGAATGAAGAAGCGGCGTTCAAGACGATCATCGCGCAAGCGAAAGACGCGCTTCCCGCTTAAGGCGGGGAAAAGCGCTTTCGCACCGACCCGCACCTCAGCTATGGCTTAGCAGCGGCAGGTTGATCAGGGGCAGATGGGGGCGATCCGGCGACGGGTTGCCCCCTCGCTGCTTCTGACTTGCGGCGCTTGGTCTGCAGTGTCTCAATCGCAGACAGCCGCTTGTATAAAATCGACATTGGGATTGTAAGAACCCGTCATTTTGGGCATGGGTCTGCTCATGGGGGAATTCAGGGAAACGGTACAGGGATCGGTCGGCGCGTTTAGCAGAGCGCGGCCAGGCGCTGGGGCCAGCACACGCGGTGTGCCGGCGCCTCTTGTGCGCAGCCGCTTTCACGCTCCCCCTGCGCAGTTTGATGGCTGCTTTACGACCTTCTACCATCTGACGCTTGAAGTGGCCGACGGCGGCACGATCACCGACTACCTGCAACCCGAATGGGCCAATATCCGCTTCTTTGCGGGCGGCGCGCCGAGCGCCGAGATCGCCGGCTCAAAGGTCGAGGCGGTACGGTTTGGGGCGACCGGGCCCAGTTCGCTACCGTGCCGGTTTGAGCTGGGAAGCGCGCGGATGTGGGGGATAGGATTCCTGCCGATCGGCTGGGCACGGTTCTTCGACGCGCAGGCCGTCGCGCTTGCGAACACGGTGTGCGATGGCTCAGCCCATCCCGCCTTTGCCAAGTTCGACGCGCTGACCCCGGTGCTGAGTGATCCCGACGCGACGGTCGAAGAACAGTTCGACCACATCGTCGAGACCCTGGAGCGGCTGATGCGCCCGAGTCGCGATGAGGCGAAAATCCACCGGGTGCATGAGGCCCTGGTCGATGGCCACTTCGCGACGGTCAGCGATCTGGCGGAACACTGCGCGATGAGCGTGCGGACGCTGGAGCGGGTGTGCCGCCGCTACTTTGGCTTTACGCCGAAGCTCTTGATGCGGCGCCAACGCTTTATGCGCAGCCTGACCTCCTTCATGCTCCACCAGGCGAGAGGCGGAGGCAGCCGCTGGACCGAAGCGATGGACGCAGAGTATCACGACCAGGCGCAATTCACTCGGGAATTCAAAGAGTTCATGACGATGTTGCCCAGTGACTATGCGGCCTTGGAGCATCTGATTATCGGCTCCTTCGTAGAGGCACGGGCGCGCGACTGGGGAAGCGCTGCGCAGACGCTCGATGCGCCAGGGGATTGCCCGCAGGGATAGGGCGCGGCGCAAGCGGCTTCTCTCCCTTTGCATCCCCGCGCGATTGCGGCTAGCGGCACAGCGCATTTGGAAACGAGCCAATGAACGATCTGACAACTGACAAACAGGGCGCGCTGGCGAATATTGCGGCGGCCGAAACTCTTGAGGCGCTGGACGAGCAGCGTGTGGCGGCGCTGGGTAAGAAGGGCTGGGTGAGCCTGGCGTTGAAGACGCTCGGCCAAATGAGCCCCGATGAACGCGCCACTGCAGCACCCGCAATCCAGGCCGTGCGCGCTGAGATTGCTGATGCGATCGATACGAAGAAAGCGGAGCTGGAAGCTGCCGCTCTCGAAGCGCAACTGGCGGCGGAGACGATCGACCTCACCCTGCCCGCGCCAGAAGCTGTTCAAGGGTCGGTCCACCCGGTGAGCCAGGTGATGGACGAGCTTGCCGAAATCTTCGCCGATCTTGGCTTTGCCGTCGCGACCGGGCCCGAGATCGAGGATGACTGGCACAATTTCACGACGCTGAACATGGACGAAACGCATCCGGCGCGCGCGATGCACGATACGTTCTACTTCCCGGACAGGTCGCCGGATAGTGGCGCACCGGCCTCAAGCAGCGGAGTCGAAGACGGCCCTCAGGGCCAACCGGTTGGACGCAAGATCGCCGAAGGGCTGTTTCTCTCAAAGGACACGGGCTCCGCCAGCTGGTTCGCCGTGGAGCCTCAGAAACAGGGCACACGCTTCCTCTTCGGCTC
>JBCBKF010000115.1:0-7743 GCA_038522255.1 Pseudomonadota bacterium | reverse complement strand
CTCAGGCGGCACTGAACGACTACCGGCTGATGCCGGTAGGATCCCCGACGACAAACCCGTCAAGCTCACCGTGGAATTGCCCGCAGACGTCCATCGGGATCTGATCGACTATGTCGGTGATGTCTTCGTAGAACGGGCGCAGGTTCAGCGTGCCCAGCGCGCCGAGGCTGATATTGGCTTCCACCTCCGCCCGCCAGCTCTGCTGAGGCACGAGATCAGCGTTGGTGACGTTCTCGCGGTCTTGGTTGAGATCAACCGTGGCGATGAAATCGAAAAAATTGAGCTGGCCAACCAGCCGTTCGAGCCGGGCGGCGATGTTGATGCCCCGCCTGACCTTCCAATCGAGCGCGACAAAGCCCTTTGGCCGATAGAACGTGCGGGTCTGGCCAAGTTCCCCGCTCTGGCTGATGCGCGAATATTCGCCCGCAAGGCTGAGCTGGAATTGCAGATTTTTGGCGAGAGAGCGGCTGTAGGTCGCCTGGATTTCGGCGCGGTCCTCGTCAACACGCGCGGTGGCCCCTTCAAGCTCTACGGGCACGAAATCGCCCCCCGCGTCCAACTCTTTCAAAGTGCTGTTGATATCGAGAAAATTGCGCACGCCTTCGCCTGCGATCAGCAGGTCGCCGCCCAATGCCGGGAAACTGTACTCCGCGCGCGCAATCGTCTCACCTTCGTCAGCATCGCGGGTGAAGCGCGTGCCTTCAGGCTCGCTCTCATCGGAAAAGCTGGTGACCGCTGTCGAGACGGTCGGGCTGTCTTCGGTGCGGTGATAGGCAATCAGCTTCAACTTGCCAGGACCCACGCCAAATTGATAATCGGCGCCGACTTCGAAATTGAACTCATCCTCGCTCGAGCGAAAATCGCGCACGCGGTCGACCGGATCGATTGAGCCTGAGCGTGTCGAAATCTCGTCTTCGCGCCGGATATTGCCACCGATCTCGCCCGTCAGGTTGAGGACATTGCCGTTGTCGGCAATGCGGGTGTACGAGCCTGACAGGCTCGGCTGGTCGCTGTTTTCGGTTCGGATTTCCTCGCGCGTGTCGATCAACTTGCCCGCGCCGTCAAAGACCAATTCTGGCCCTTCGTCTCCGCGCCGCCCGGAATTGTTCTCGAACGAGAGCGTCCAGTCGGCCTTGTCACCGCCCCCGGCAATTGCGATCCGGCCCTCGTAGAAACGCGGGTCTGTCCCGAAGCTGCGAAATTGCGGAGCGTAGCGATATTGCCCGCTGATATTGCCGCTGCCCGCGGTGATAACGTTAAGCACCTGGCCGGTAAGTCCGCCAATATCGAGACTGGCGCCATCGACCAGTTCTAGTCGCACGACCTCTTCGGTCGGGATGCGCTGGAGCGCGGCGACCGGTCCGTTGGACTTACCAGAGATGCGCCGCCCATTGATCAGAACGTTTGTATCCGCCTGGCCCAGCCCGCGCGCGCCATCGCCTTCGCGGATCGAGAAACCGGGAACCTGCCGCGCCATGTCGAGCGCGCTGCGGGGGGCAAAGCGGGCAAAGTCTTCGGGCGTGTAGCTGCGCCGTGCGGTGGTGCCGCCGCCCTTGCTCTCCATCGCCTTATCGCGCTCGGTTCCGTCATCATTGGCGACTTGCGGTGCACTCTCACCGGTATCGCGCGCCATGACTGGCGTAGCAAGCAGCGCAGCGACGAGCGCGAGACTGGCTCCGCTGAGAAGGGGTTGAGTATTACGCATTGGTGGCGTTGTGATAACCGGATCGTGCGGAAAACGTTCCGTGCGCGCGGCGCGCGAAGAAATCAAAGCCGTTTTCGACGAAACCACTGGTCGGGAAGACAGGATTCGAACCTGCGACCCCCACACCCCCAGTGTGATGCGCTACCAGGCTGCGCTACTTCCCGAGACCAGTGGAGGCGCGGCGTTTAGCCTCGTGGGTTATGTCTGGCAAGGTGCGATCTGCGCCTTTCGCCCACAAGCCCAGCGCATCGCAGTGCGCCGGGCGATTGCCGGGTGGTTGAAAGGCTGCTAAGCGCGCCCACTTTACGGCAGTGGAGGGGCGGGACGCGCCCGTTCGGGATGGCTCGAACGGATCGCGGCGCAAACCTTCTTGCGAGTGTTTTTGCTTTCACCGATCCCTTGATCGAGGCCCATCGATATCATGTTCGAACTTCTTGCCAACACGGGCGCTGCGGCCGCCCAGCCGCCCGAATGGATCAACTTCCTGCCGATTATCGGCATGGTCGTGATCTTCTATTTTCTGCTATTTCGCCCGCAAATGCGCCAGCAGAAAGAGCACCGCCAGAAAATCGCGGCAGTGAAGAAGGGCGATCAGGTTGTCACGGCGGGCGGCCTGGTTGGCAAGGTGATCAAGGTTGATGACAATTATGCCGAGATTGAACTTGCCAAGGATGTCCGCGTGAAAGCGGTCAAACAGACTATCGGCGATATCATCCCGCCGGGCGGTAAGCCCGCGAACGACTAAGCCGGCAATCCGCTGCCAACGCTCCACCGGATCGCATAGAAAAGACAAACACGCGCCATGCTTGACTTTCCCCTTTGGAAAAAGATTTCGCTCTGGAGCACAACGCTCCTTCTGGCTTTTGCGGCGCTCCCCTCGCTGATCGGGGCAAGCGGATTTGACAGCGCGGGCTTTGATGACATGCCGCAGGTCAATCTGGGGCTTGATCTTGCGGGCGGGTCGCACTTGCTGCTTGAGGCGAGCGAAGCCGATGTGGCGGCCCAGCGGCTGCAGAACATCGAAGAGGCGGTTCGGCTGGAAATGCGCAATGCCAGCCCGCGCATCCGGATCGGTGATGTCTCGACCGCCGATGGCCGACTGTCCTTCATTCTGGCGGACCCTGCCGACATTGATCGCGCCCGCAGCGAGCTTGAGCCGCTGATTGCCGGGCAGGGCATTTCGAACGATTGGGAGCTTTCGGTCGTCGATACGCAGCGCATGGTGCTGGCCCCCACCAGCGCCGGGCTTGATCGCGCGATTGACACAGCGATGGAGGCCGCCGCCGAAGTGGTGCGCACCCGGATCGACAAGCTGGGCACGCGTGAGCCGACCATTATCCGCCAGGGCGATAATCGGATCGTGGTGCAGGTGCCGGGGCTTGAAGATCCGGTCGCGCTCAAGGAATTGCTTGGCGAAACAGCAGTGCTTGAGTTCAAGCTGGTGGACAAGGACGCGCTGCCCACCAATGTGCAGGCGGGCATCGCGCCGCCGGGCAGTGAAATTTTCCCATTTACAGAGGAAAGCGAATTTGCCGGTTCTTCGCTGGCGGTTGAGCGGCTTGGCGGCATTCGCGGGGACAATCTGACCGATGCGCGACCCGGCAATGATCCCGAAACCAACGAACCGGTGGTCAACATCACTTTTGACAGCCAGGGCGCGACGAAGTTTGCAAAGCTGAGTTCGGAAAATGTGGGCGATCGCTTTGCCATCATCCTTGACGGAGAAATCCTGTCAGCCCCCTCCTTTCGCGAGCAGATACTGGGCGGATCGGCGCAGATATCGGGCAGCTTCACTGCGGAAAGTGCGGCCAAGTTGGCGATCCAGCTGTCCTCGGGCGCGCTGCCGGTGCCGCTCACCGTGGTCGAGGAACGCAGCGTGGGCGCGGAACTGGGCGCGGATTCGATCCGCAAAGGGCTGATCGCGATGCTGATCGGATCGATTGCGGTCGTCACGCTGATGGTCGCAACCTATGGCCGCTTTGGCGTTTATGCGACGGTCGCGCTCGCCTTTAACGTGCTGATCCTGCTGGGGCTGATGGCGGGGCTGAACGCAACGCTGACCCTTCCGGGGATTGCTGGGTTTGTGCTCACGGTGGGCGCGGCGGTGGACGCTAACGTGCTCATCAACGAACGTATCCGGGAAGAGCGCAAGCGCGGGCGCAGGGTGCTGGCCGCGGTCGAGACCGGGTATAAGGAGGCGAGCCGCGCGATCTGGGATGCCAACATCACCAACTTTATCGCCGGCGCGCTGCTGTTCTGGTTTGGCTCCGGCCCTGTTCGCGGGTTCGCCATCGTGTTGGTGATTGGCCTTGCGACCACGATTTTCACGGCGCTGATGCTGACGCGCATGTGGGCCGCGGGGTGGCTCAAGTCGCGCCCCGCCGACATCAATATCTGATCGGATTGTGAGCTTTAGCCCATGAAACTTCTCAAGCTTGTCCCCGGCGATACGAACATCAAGTTCCTCAAGCTGCGCGCACCGTTTTTCATCGCCAGCCTGCTGCTGATCGCGGCGAGCTGGGCTTTGATTTTGACGCAGGGGCTCAATTACGGCGTCGATTTTGCAGGCGGGCAGGAAGTTCGCCTGACCTTTGAAGACCTCGAAGATGCGCCCGTCCCGCAATTGCGCGAGATGGTGGAGGGGCTGGGCTATGGCTCGCCCGTGGTGCAGACTTTCGGCGCGGATAACCAGGTTTCAATCCGTGTGCCCTTACCCGCCGAAGTGGAAGAAACGCCCGGTGCCGCGACTGAGATCGGCAACGAGGTCATCGCGGCGATCACCGGTGAGTTCCCGCAAGCGCGCACAGACGGCAACGACACCGTTTCGGGCAAGGTTGCCAGCGAATTTCGCTCCGCCGCGCTGATCGCCCTGATCGCGGCGATGGTGGCGGTCGCGATCTATATCTGGATCCGGTTCGAATGGCAGTTTGGCGTGGGCGCGCTGTTCGCCCTGTTCCACGACGTGTCGCTCACGCTGGGCCTGTTCGCGCTGTTCCAGCTGGAATTCAGCCTGCAGATCATCGCCGCTATCCTCTCGATCATCGGCTATTCGCTGAACGACACCATCGTGGTCTATGACCGCATTCGCGAAAACCTCAAAAAGTACCGCAAGATGCAGCTGCCTGAATTGCTCGACCTGTCGATCAATGAGACCCTGGCGCGCACCGTAATGACCTCGCTGACGCTGCTGGTGGCGCTTTTGCCGTTGCTCCTGTTTGGCCCTGTCAGCCTGTTCGGCCTTGTCGCCGCGATCACGGCTGGTCTGTTCATCGGGACCTACTCAAGCGTCTATCTCGCCAGCCCGACCTTGATCTGGCTGGGCGTGAATTCGTACAGCTTCGTGCCGCAGGAAACCGATATTGATCGCCAGGAAAAGGCCGCGCGTGACCGTTCACGCGGGGTCGTCTAACCCGCCACATCTAACCTGCTAGCCTGGCATAGTGCTGCGCCAGTGCGTCGGCGTGGCTGTCCCAATCATACCCGCTGACGAGCGCCGCCACGTCCTGAGGATCGGGCGGATCGGCGAGCACCGATGCGAGGCCGTCCGCCACCCCTTGTGCGCTGCGCTCAACCAGTCGCCCGGCGACATCGCTCGTCACCAATTCGCGCGCGCCGCCGACATCGCAGGTGACCAGCGGTGTGCCGCAGGCGAGCGCTTCGACCCATACATTGGCCAACCCTTCATTTGCGGTCGGCAGCACCATGATATCGGCCGCGGACAAGATCAGCGGCAAGATGTCGTGATCCACAGCGCCGGTCAGATGGACACGGAGGCCAAGTCCGCGCTCGCCGATCAGTCGGCGCAGGCTTGCCTCCTCCTCACCCTTGCCCACCAATATCAGCCGCGCCTCTGGTTGCGTTGCCTCAAGCCGTGAGAGCGCTTCGACTGCGATATCGTGCCCCTTGCGCGCCACCAAAGCCCCGACGCAGGTGAAGAGCGGCGCGCTATCGGGCAGGGCAAAGCCAAGCTCCCGCGCAAGCTGAGCGCGCAATTGCGTGTGGCCAAGTGGGCGAAACCTATCGCGGTCGAGCCCGGTCGTGTGGATCGTGATCTTGTCGCTCTGCATCCCCAGCGCGCGCATCTCGTCCACGAGTGCCTCGCTCACCGCCAGCAGACCGTCCGCCTGGCGCGCTGCGTCCACCATCGCCTTTCGTGCATGGCCAATCCCGCCCCAATAGGTGATGTCGCTCCCACGCGCCTTGATAGAAAGTGGCGCACCCAAGGCGCTGGCAAGCGTTGCGGCGGCAGGGCCATCGGGGAAGAAGAATTGCGCATCGACCACATCAACACGGCGCTCGGAGTTGATCGAATGCGCCATTGCCAGCGCCGCTTTGGTGATCGCCGCAATGTTGCGCCGCGCGCCGACCTTGGGGATCAGGGTGAAGCGCGGGCGGTGGATTGTAATGCCGGCTTCGACTGCTAGCTCGGGCAAATTCTGCACGTCGCGATAGCGCGGCGACAACGCGCCCAGCCCCAGAGGCGGCAGACCAATTGGATTGATCAGGCTCACCGCCCAATCCCCGCGTTTGGCCAGGCTCTCCAGCGAGCGCGCCACAAATGTCCCAAAGCGCGGGTTTTGCGGATTAGGGTATAGCGTGCTGAGGACCAGGACGTGCTTCATCGGATCACCCCTTGCGCCGCTGCGCGCTATAGCTTTCGCACCAGCATCTGCGTCACCGCAATCCAGGGTGGGCTGTCGACCAATTGCTGTTTTTGCCCGCTTTGCACCGGTAGCACGCCAACCAATGCGCCATCGCCCCTCGGCGCAGTGTCGATCAGCCGCCCGAACACGAACCGCCCTCCGGAACGCGGGACCAGGCAGTCGCGATTGATCGCGCTCGCCGCCTCGACAAGCGGGACCTGCCGCAGCCAGATGAGATCGCCAAGCCGGTACTCGCTCACCGCAGCGGTGACTTCGAGCACGAGCGGAGGCGCCTCGCCCACCCCTTGAGCAAGTTCATGTGGCAGCACCGCTTCGCGCGGGTTCGCAAGCGCGGCGACATCGCTCAAGCCCAGTTCGCCGATCACGCGTGGGCGCGGCTGCGCTTCGGACCGCACCAGCGTTTGCGGGTCTACGTCCAGCGCCGCTCCGATCCGGTCCATCCACTTGGTCGATAAGGTGCGCGTGCCCGTTTCTAGTCGCCCGATCGTCTGCGCGGTCGTGGGCGGAGTGCAGGCGGCGGCGAGATCCGCCAGCGTCAGCCCCTTCGCGCGGCGGATTTCGCGGATGCGATTGATCATACGGGTGTGTCCTCTATGGCTTCTTCTAACCAGCTTGGTTTCGCTTTCCTACAGCAAGGCATCTCATGCAAGGGTGAATCACCAGATTGGTGAAGGAGACCCATATGAAGCGCCAACTCGTCGAACGCGAACTCACTAGCGAAGGGCCAAGGCGCGCCAGCCATGCGCGTGGCAAACGCCGCACAGTCACGGTCAACCTCGCCGAATCCCCCATCGCCTGGCTGAATGCGCGCGGCCATCTGGATGACCGATTGTTCGACGCGGGCGAGGCTCTGCGCAACGATTATGAGCGTGCACAGCTATCTCCCAGCGTGACCATGCGGTGGGATCCCGTGCGCGTGAAATCCACCGGGGATCGAGGCCTTTCTGCGCCGGAAAAGCAGATCGCAGCCAAGCGTCGGTTCGAAGGGGCGCTGGCACAGGCGGGCAAGGGGTTGGAGGATGTGCTGTGGCGCGTCGTATGCGCCGGCGAGGGGCTTCCGGAAACGGAAAAGGCGCTTGGCTGGCCCGCGCGCAGCGGCAAGCTGGTGCTCAAACTGGCGCTGGACCGGGTGGCTGATTTCTATCGCATCGGGTGAATGCGGTGAAAATCGGGGGGATCAAGCGTGACAGTCCAGGCGACAAGGGTGTCGCTTTGGCCGCGAGGAGGACGCTTCTTGCGTCGAAGGTCACACACGCCGCATTGTAGCCTTAGGACTGTGTCGCATCGCATCCAAGCCTCACGCTCAGGCCAGCCTGGATCGCACCTGATCGCGCAGGGCCGGGAGCACTTCGGCCTCATACCACGGGTTCTTTG
>JBCBKF010000114.1:0-7808 GCA_038522255.1 Pseudomonadota bacterium | reverse complement strand
CATCCTAGAGTCAGCGCTTTGTGGCAAGGACTTCCGCTACTGCACCTTCGAGCCTTGCCACTAAACGTCCGCAACGGGTCGATAGCGGAACGTCCGGTTTGCACTGGTGCCCCAGTCAACGCCCATTTCATTCTGTCGCATTGCCTTAGCAAATATCGCCGCCAGCCGCTCGCCCGCACTGGACACCTTCGGTTTAACCAAGTCGCGGATCAATTCTGTCGGCCGTGCGGCTGGCACCTTGGCGCAGGCGCTGCGAGTGCGGCTCATTGCCCGCTTTCGGCTTCAGCTTTTCGCGCTCTCCGATATGGCTCAAATCGGACATTTTGCGGCCCTTTCAAAAACCATCAAAAACATGGAAAACATAGGTGGACATAGGCGAACGCCCGCGTCTGTTTTTACAGGCTTTTTATCTGTTTAAATGCGCCAAAGGCCGTTTACCCATACGTCACACGGGTAGGGTCGCAAGTTCAATCCTTGCCGCGCCCACCATTGCTTTCATTGTCTCGGCGCTGCTCCATTCCCCCAGAAACAAAATCAGGGTCCGGGGCGTCTGCGGCTATCCGGCCTTGCGACCTCTTACAGGTTTAAGGTGTGACCGTTCTCGCCCACCTATTACAAGCGCCAACACCCGCTACAGATCTGCGAGCACTCTCTCGAACGCCTCCGCGCTTGCCTTAAGCCGGGTGAGATCGGATGGCCGCACAAAATCTAAGACGGGCACCTCGCGCAGGATGTCCGCGACCAGAGTGAATGCGTTCTGCTCAAGGCCCAGCGCAGGCACCAGCGCAGGCCTGTAGATATTAGAGCGCAGTTCGCGCATGGCCTCGGGCAGCGGAAGCCTGCGGCAGTCAGGGCTTGTGCAACCATCGTCAAAGCGCAAGCGGAACACCGCGCCCAACGTCGCTTTTTCAGTGACCTGCGCAGGCGAAAAGGGGACATGGAACTTGTCGAGATCCCGGTGCAGCCGATGGCGCTCTTTGGTGTGGACACGCAGATGCCGGGCCGCATCCCCCCACAGTTTGATCCGGGGAAACGAGGGCGTGATCGCAATCGCGCCCTCGGGCGCCCGATCCAACACCACCACATCATCGCTCATGAAACCAAAGCCGCGTTCCACCAGCGCGGTCGTCAGCGTGGATTTTCCCGCGCCGCTCGGGCCGGTGATGGCAAAGCCGCGCCCTGCTTTTGTCACGAGGCCACAATGAAATGGAATGCGACCGGTGAGGAACACCCAGGCGCCAAAAGCCGAGCCGGTGACAAACAATCGCGCCTCGCGCTCGCGAGTTGCATCAAGCAGATCGACTTCGATGCATTCAGCGCTGGCAACGCGGATGCGAACCGTGTCCGCGATCTCGAAATCGACCACGCCATCGCGCACTCGAAAAATGCCAGCGTTACGCTCCTCTATCGGAACATTGGGGAGCGCACGCAGCTTTATGCGCAGATCGGGCTGCAGGAGCGAGGTGTCCTGCGCGTTGGAGATCGGCTCGAATTCGGGAAGCGCAAGCTCGGAGGCAACCAATTGTCCGTAAGCGCGCAGGTAATACATGATTGGCTGATAGCCAGTGCGCGACCTTTGTGAAAGGCAGATCAGGGCGCTGTGTTGCGAATCGAGATCAAGTTCCCTACGCCCGGGTGCGAGGATCGATGAGGACACAAGAACCGTGTTGGTAACGCGAAATCCGCGCTTGCTTGCCAGCGCTCTTCCCGATGGGAAAACGGCGCTCCTCGTGATCGAGACCGGCCGCTATGTGACCTTTGACGAAACCGCGTCGGCAATCTGGCAGCGCACGCAGGAGCCGATTGCGTTTGCGGACCTGATCGCTTCCTTGCTCAGCGAGTACGATGTGGCCCAAGATGTCCTGGAACGCGACGTGACGAAAGCGCTGCACAAGCTGGCCGACATGCAAGTCGTGACTCTGGCAGAGTGACCTTGGTTGCGCGTCCAGGCCCGTTGGACAATTGCGCCACTTCCATTCCCGCCCGTCCAGCACCTCATGCCCTGGCGCACAATCCATGAGTGGCATCGGAGCGATTTTTTACCGCGACGGGCGACCGGTTGATCGCGGCGACCTGGAGCGCATGTCGCGCTCGCTGGCGATGTACGGGCCGGAGAACAGGCAGATCAGGACCGATGGCGAGGTGGGCTTTGCCTACACCCACTTCACCAACACGCCCGAAGCGCGCCTGGGCACGCAGCCGCTTGTTTCGCGCAGCGGACAGTTCACGATGGTGTTTGATGGCCGCATCGACAACCGCGCAGACCTTGCCACGGCGCTTGGGATAGAGCCGCGCGAACTGGCGCGGCAAAGCGACGCAGCTCTGACGCTGGCCGCCTGGGAGAAGTGGGGCAGCACCGGGCTGAACCATCTGGTTGGAGAGTTTGCCGCGATCATCTGGGACCACGAGGCGCGTGAGATCACAATGCTGCGCGACCAGTTCGGGCGGCGTCCCCTGCACTATCACCTGACCGATACGCGCCTGGTGGTCGCCTCCATGCCCAAGGGCATACACGCTTTGGGTGACGTCCCGCGCGAGCTTGACCGGGATCGGCTGGCCGATGTGTTGACACAGTTCGATACGGATTTAACCCGCAGCTATTTCCGCCAAATTCACCTGGTAGCGCCCGCGACCATCAGTCGCGTCGCGCGAGACCGCGAACAGCACACGAAATACTACGCTCTAAAAGACCATGTGAAGCCCGTGCGCTACCGGCGGGATGCGGACTATGTCGATGCAGCGCAAGACCTGATTGATCAGGCGATGGCCGCTTGCCTGCGCTCGCCGGGCGCGGTTGGCTCGCATTTGAGTTCGGGCATGGACTCCTCCTATGTCTCAGCCATCGCGGCGCAGCATCTTGCCCAGTCCGGCAAGCGTTTGTCGACATACACCTGGGTCCCGATGGAAGGCTTTGCCAAAGCGCCGCCGCCCGGAATGGTCTATGACGAATCCCCGGCAGCGCAGGCGATGGCGCGCATGTATCCCAATATTGACACCCACTTTGTCGGTCGTGACGCGCCGAGCGTTTATCAGTGGAAGAAGGAATATTGGCTGGCCGCTGAGAGCGTATCGCGCAACGAACTCAACCTCACGCTTGGCATGGAGGCGGCGCGGATGGCGCGTGATGAAGGCGTGAAGGTCATGCTGTGCGGCACGGTCGGGAACATCTCGCTGTCTTATGACGGTGCGGGCGTTTTGTATGAATTGTTGCGGCAAGGCCGGTTGGGATCGCTGATAAAGGAGATCAACGCCCATCCCAGCCCCCGCTCTCAATGGCGCAGCCTGCTGAAGGATTTGGCACCGGCGGGCCTGCTGCGGATGGTCCGCCGTATTCGCGGCACGGACGGCGCGTTCGAAGACTTCATCCTGCGCCGCAGCGCGGCGACGGTTGAGGCGACGCGGGCGCGCAAGATTCACGAGCGCATGCAGGAGTTGGACTATTCCTTCGTGTTCCGCGCGGAAAAGGACGACAACGCGCAATGGATGACTTTCCTCGAACATTATAACGGCCCCGCCGAAGCCAGTCTGCTCGCGGCGATGCCTGCCCTGTTCGGCCAGGAGCTGCGCGATCCCATGTTTGATCGCCGCATTCTGGAATGGCGCTTTGGCGTGCCGCTCACGCAGTTTCGCCGGAATGGCCGAGGGCGGTATCTGATGCGGCGGCTGATGGCGGACAAGGTCCCCCCGTTGATGGCTGAGCAACAGCTGGGCCGCGGACTTCAATCCGCTGACTGGCACGCGCGGCTTGCGCCTGATCTCCACCGCATGCGTAGCGATCTGGAGACCTCGCTGCGCGTTGTAAGCATCAAGGGTCTGGTCGACTACGACAAAATGAACGCGTTAATCGACGCGCTTGAAGCTACCGACAACCCGATCAGCACCGATCAGATCGTTGACTATACGGTGTCTTTACCACTTGCCGTTAGTGTCATGGCATGGGCGGCTGAATTGTCCGGGGTAAACGCGCCGGAATAGCAGACGCGCTGGACAAATTGAGGCGGCGTGGTGCGACAAAGCCACATGGGATGCGCGCGATCCGAGAGCGCGTTCGCAACCGCAAAAACCCGTTGCAACCGCGGGGGCTAAGGGTTAGTGCGTAGTTAAAGCGCGGGGCGTTGCGACATGGAGTTAGACGAAATGGGTACTGCGACGAAGAAAGAGTGGAATACCCCTGAAATCTGCGACTTCAGCGTCGCGGAAATCACTGAAGGCGGCGGCGGCACTTCGCCTGAAGGGTTCTTCAACACCGGCGAGGATCCGGCTGGCTCGTAACGCTGCAAGCGGCGCGAGCGGGGCTTACGAAGGCGCGCTTGGAATCCCATTTCAATTGGCTAACAATCTGTAATCCGGCCACTTTCTGGCCGGGTTTTTTCGTGTCCCCTTCGCGTTGCGCGGGGCCGGAATGATCCTCGATGACGTTCAGCGACACGCCTTGGCCAAACCCGATGAGGTAGCGCTGGCGTTTTATGCAAGCAGTTCCGGCACGCCGCAAATCCTTACCTGGCGAGCGCTTTGGAATCGCCTGTCGTGCCTCGCGGCGGCCCTATCGGAGGGTTTCGGAGCAGGCGATCGCGTGCTGCTGGCCTTCCCCCAAAGCATCGAATTTCATCTGTGCCAGCTTGCCTGTCATTATGCCGGACTGATCCCTATCCCTGTCCCCCTGCCCAGCGGCGAGAGCGGCCAAGAGCGGCTCAGGGGAATTTTTTCGGATAGCGCCTGCGCCGGAATTCTCACAGCAGCGGCCGCGCTGGACAGTCTTGATGTCGCTGAAGCCACGCCGGTTCGCATCACAACACTCGAAGCGCTCGAGGCGCGCGGCCCCCGCGAAGTACTCTCGCCCTTTGCCGCGCGTGAAGATGACATCGCCTTCATCCAGTACACATCGGGATCAGTAGGGACGCCCAAGGGGGTGCTGATCACTCACGCCAATCTCAACGCCAATGTGCGCATGATGAGCGTCAATCGGGCCGATGCGATGCGTGGATTCGTTTGCTGGGTGCCGCACTTTCACGACATGGGCCTTGTCGGCAATTTCTACCTTGCCATGCACACAGGCGCATCCTTGCATCTGACGAGTGCCAACACGTTTGTGCGCCGACCGCTGAGCTGGCTGCGCCTCATTTCAGCCACAAGAGCCACCTTCACCACAGTGCCGCATTTTGCACTGGGGCTTTGCACGCGTCTGGCACACACCCTGACCGAGGGAGATATTGACCTCTCAAGCCTTCGCCTGATCGTCAATTCCTCCGAGCCGGTAGACTGGTATGGCGTGGAGGCGTTCGAGCGTGCCTTTGCGCCGTTTGGCCTCGCCGAGGGGACGGTCGTGCCGCATTACGGGCTTGCGGAATGCACAGTCATGGTCAGCTATCCGCACGCCGGGCGTCGGCGTTACCTTGATGTAGACCGTGAGCAATTCGCACGCGGGCGGATCGTTCCGCAGACGCAGGAGGGCACCTCATATCGGATTGTCAACAACGGCCAGGGGCAATGTGATTGCGCCATAGCGATTGTTGATCGCGAAACCCTGCAGGCTTGCCCCCCTGATCGCATCGGAGAGGTCTGGGTGGCGGGATCCCATGTCGCGCGCGGATATTGGGATGGACCGATCGCCACCGCAAAAGTGTTCGATCAACGCATCGGGGAAGAGCCTATGGGCAGGCCCTATGTTCGCACCGGCGATCTCGGATTTGTTCACGAGGGCGATCTGTACGTCACCGGACGGCTGAAGGACGTGATCATCGTTCGCGGCCAGAATTACTACGCGCGCGATATCGAGAGGATTGCAGAACAAGCCTCAGAAATGATCCGCGAAGGGCGGGTCGTCGCGGTTCCGATCAAGCACCGCGACACCGAGGCGGTTGCGCTGATCGCGGAGGTTTCGCCAAGATTTGACTATCGCGAGCACGCGGCCAGCTTTATCGGCGCGTTCACACGCCGTCTCGACGAACGCCTGGGATTGGCGTGCAAGACTGTCTCTCTTGTGCGCAAGAACACCCTGCCCCGCACAACCAGCGGCAAGATCCGGCGCAGCGAGGCAGCAGAGCGGTTTCGCGCAGCCGAATTGCCTGTCGTTTTCCAATACGAAGCGGCCAGCTTTTCGGTGAACACCTGCGAAGCCTCGGCCTATCCAGGCCTTGCCTCGCGCGTGGCCCTGCGCGCCTGGCTGGTCTCCATGATCCTGGAGCAAGCCGGAGTGGATGCGGTTTCGGACGACGAGGACGTGTTTGCGCTTGGCATAGATTCCCTCAGCATGACCAATCTGCTGCTTGAGATCGAGGAAGTAACGGGCCGCTCGCTCCTCAACGAGGCGTTCTACGCAAGCCCGACGCTGAACGCGTTGGTCGACGTGCTGATGCGCGGCGAGGTGGCAGAGGGACGCAGCGAAACACAGTCTGGCGAGGCACCGCACGAACCACCCGCCCGACCCGCCAGGACCATCAAGAAGCGGATTGCCTGGCAATTGCGCGACATCGGCCCCTCGCTCGGCCCCTTCGCGCTGTCTTATGGGACGGGTTCGCGTTTGCTGGACCGGTTGGTGCGCTCTCCTTCAGCGCTGGAGCGGCTCTCCCGTCCTTTCGCCGCGCAGCTGGACGCCTTGATGAATGAGCAATCCTTCGCCGATCCCGAGCTTGTGCGACAGACCTTTGCCAAGGGATATTGCTGGACGGGCTGGCGCGAGCGCTGCCTTTCCGATCCGCAGGTCTTCAAGCGGTTTGTGACAGTTGAGGGGTTTGAACAGGTCGAACAGGCCCGGGCGCGCGGGCAAGGCGTCATCCTGGCGCTTGTCCACACCCGGTTTAAGGGGCTGTACAAATTCATCCCGGGCCTGGCGGATGCGGGCCTCAGTGCCATCGGGAACATTCCAGCAGACCGCGCCGCGTTCTACGGACTGGGCGCGGTTGCCGCGGCGAGCGGCGCGCAAGGCGGCACGCTGGTTCCATCGGCGCGCATTGCCCAGATCCACAATGCGCACCGCGCGCTGGCGGCTGGCGGCACGCTGATGATCTTCATGGACTATTCTGACGGTGTGGGCGGAATTGAACTGTCCGTTCTGGGTCGCAAACGCCCGGTTCGACCCGGCATCGCGGAAATGGCGCTGGATACAAACGCTCTCGTCATTCCGGTGGAGCAATGGCTCGGCGATAATGGACAGATCACCATCACACTCCACGAAGCTTTTGCGGCGCGCGGGGACAACCGCGAGGAAAAAATCCTCAGCCTCATGGCACAGCAGGGTGCCAGCCTTGAGGCGATGTGGCGGTCAAACCCCGCTCAGATGGATGCCGAGGCGCTGCGCTATCAATTGAGTTTTCCCCCGGCCTGACGGACCAGCCTGCCACGCGCGAAACCCTTTTGCAGGCGTCAAACTTCGCGCACGACCCTGGTCGAAACGGCGTAGCCGAGATTGCGGATGGTCTTGATATAGGTTGGCCGGCGCGGATCATCGCCGATCTTGCTGCGAATACGACTGATCTGGGAATCGATGCTGCGATCGAAGGATGTCACATCAAGTCCTCGCGACAGGTCGAGCAAGGTCTCGCGCGACAAGACACGCGGCGCACGCTCGACGAGTATCTTCAGCAGCGCGAACTCGCCGGAGGTCAAGCGAATCTCCTCCCCGTTCCTGTGGCTGAGCAACATCTGCTCGGGAACCAGCCTGAAAGGGCCAAAGCACAGTGCGCACCCCGATGTCGGGCTGGCGTCGCTCAGCGGCAAGGCGGTGCGCCGTAAAACGGCCTTGATCCGGGCAATCAGCTCGCGCGGGTTAAACGGTTTGCCAAGGTAATCATCGGCGCCAACTTCCAGCC